>JBCCUP010000006.1 GCA_039196715.1 Pseudomonadota bacterium | reverse complement strand
GCGGCCCGGATGTTGGTGAGCTTCTTGCCGCGAACGACGTTAACCACCAGATCGCCCGCTTTGCAGTTCTCGCCAACGACTTGGCCCTCGTACACCTCGTCGCCGGGGCGTACGAAGAAGACGCCGCGGTCGTAGAGCGCGTCCAGGGCGTAGGCGGTCACCATGCCGGGTTCGCTAGCGATCAGCACGCCCGCGGGCCGCGGCGGCGTGGCGCCACGGACCGGCTCGTAGCCGATCACGGTGTGGTGGATGATGGCGTTGCCGGCGGTGGCGGTCAGCAGCCGGCTGCGCAGGCCAATCAGCGACCGGGCGGGGATGGAAAACTCCATGTGCACAAAGCCAGATGTTCCCGCCCGCTGGCCCAGGGCGATCACCTCCGCCCGGCGGTCGCCCACCAGCGACATGACCGCGCTCTGGTGCTCCTCGGGCACGTCGACCACGAGCCGCTCGATCGGCTCTTCCTTGACTCCGTCCAGATCGCGGAGCACGACCTCGGGCTTGCCGACACTGAGCTCGAATCCCTCGCGGCGGAGGTTCTCGATCAGGATCCCCAGGTGCATCAACCCGCGGCCGGAGACACGGAACTGGTCGCGCGTGGCGCCTGGCTCGACCCGCAGGGCGACGTTGCTGCGGAGTTCTTTCTCCAGGCGGGCGCCGATCTGCCGGCTGGTTAAGTAGTCGCCCTCGCGGCCGGCGAGCGGGCCGTCGTTCACCCGGAAAGTCATGTGCAGCGTTGGCTCGTCGATGGCGATCGCGGGCGCCGCCACGGGGCTTTCGGCCGAACAGACGGTGTCGCCAATCTCGATGGGGTCGAGGCCCACCAGCGCGGCGATGTCCCCGCAGGCGACCGTTTCCACCTCCGTGCGATCAAGCCCATCGAACGTAAACAGCTGACCGATCTGCTGCTGCGTGGCCTCGCCGGTCCGAGTTACCACCGCCACACGGCCGCGGTTGGCGACGCTGCCGGCTAGCACTTTGCCGATGCCGATCCGGCCGACGAACTCTGAGTAATCGACCGTGGTGATGAGCAACTGGGTCGGGGCGTCGGCGTCGCCGCCGGGCGGGGGAACGTGCTCCACGATCGCCTCGAGCAGCGGCCGCATGTCGGTCCGCTCGTCCGTCAGGTGCTCCGCGGACCAGCCCTGCTTGGCCGACGCGTACAGAACGGCGAAGTCCAGCGTGTGGTCGTCGGCGCCGAGGTCCACCAGCAGGTCGAACACCTCGGTCAGCACCTCGTCGGGGCGGCTGTCGGGGCGGTCGACCTTGTTGACGACCACGATCGGCTTGAGCCCCAGGCCGAGCGCCTTCTGCAGCACAAACCGGGTCTGGGGCATCGGCCCCTCGAAGGCGTCGACCAGCAGGAGCACGCCGTCGGCCATCATCAGCACACGCTCGACCTCACCGCCGAAGTCGGCGTGGCCCGGCGTGTCGATCAGGTTGATCCGGTAGTCGTCGCCCGCGGCCGACTGGTACCGGACGGCGCAGTTCTTGCTGAAGATCGTGATGCCGCGTTCACGCTCCAGGTCGTTCGAGTCGAACACCAGGCCGTGCTGACCGCCGGCGAGCTTGTCGAGCTGCTCGGACCGGTAGCGGCCCGACTGGTACAGCAGCTGGTCGACCAGCGTTGTCTTGCCGTGGTCGACGTGGGCGATCGCGACGGCTCGAGAAGCGCAGGGTCGCTGCCGAAGTTCTCTGTCAGCAGTCGCAAGCGGGCGAACAGGGAAACGATGTTGACGGCAAGCACGCAGAAAAATGCAAAACGCCACCCGAAAGAGAAAAATTCTTCTTCTGTTAAAAAGTCGGTCAAGACGTAAAATAGCGAAGCTGCGACAGCAAAGCCGATGGGTGCGCCCAACTGCGGAACCATCCCGTACAGACCGCGTCGGTTGACTGGAGACGCGGCCTGCAACTGCAGCGTAAAGCCGTCCCATGACGCACCGAGGCCCAGCCCTTGAATGACTCGCAGTACAACCAGCAATGCGGGTGCATACCAGCCAATGCTGTCAAAGCTCGGCAACAGGCCTATCGCCATCGTGGCGCTTCCGAGCAGCAACAAACCAACGACGATCTTGCCCGCTTTGCCGATGCGGTCCTGCAGCTTGCGACCCAACAGGGCGGCGACAGGCCGCGCCAGAAACGCGAGTGAAAACACGGAAAAGCTGATGAGTGTGCCGGTCAACGGCTCGAACATCGGAAAAAACAACCTGGGGAAGACCAACGCCGACGCGATTGCGTAAACGAAGAATCCGAAAAAATCGGTCACACGCGCCATGACGACCGTCGTGACCACTTCATCGATTGAGACAGAGGGTTTGATAGGTGTGTTCTCTTGCGCCATGTTCCGTTCCCACATCGCCGTCACGCCACGCCGTGACGCAGACAAAAAATATACAGAAATCCGTCTCGGATCGGCAAAATTCCCGCGTCTGTTGTAGGCTCCGACACAGGGAAGCGAGCGCCGTTCATCGGCTGCCCGGACGCCCTTCGCCAAACAGGATGTTCGGTGGACGCCATGAACAATAGCCTCACTCGCGCGACGCTGCTCGTCAGCTTACTCATGCTCTCCGGCTGCGAGCTGGTCGTGATGGATCCCTCCGGCGACGTCGCAAGCCAACAAGCCGATCTGATCGTCTACTCGACCATCATGATGCTCATCGTCATCCTGCCGGTCATGGCGATGACCGTGTTCTTCGCGTTCCACTTCCGTGCGAGCAACAAGAACGCCACCTACGAGCCCGACTGGGACCACTCGATCAGCCTGGAAATCGTCATCTGGTCTGTGCCGATGGCCATCATCATCTGCCTCGCGGGCCTGACCTGGGTTGCCACACACCGGCTGAACCCCTACGACCCGCTCACACGCATCGACGAAACCACACCCGTCACCGAAGACGTCGAGCCTCTGCAGGTCCAGGTGGTCGCGCTGGACTGGAAGTGGATGTTCATCTACCCGGAATACAAGATCGCCACCGTCAACGAATTGGCATCCGTGGTCGATCGACCCATCGAGTTCAAACTGACCTCCGAAACCGTCATGAACGCGTTCTACATCCCGGCCATGTCGGGCATGATCTACACCATGGCCGGCATGGAGACGGAGCTCAATGCGGTGTTGAACGAACCGGGAAGCTACGACGGTTTCTCGGCAAACTACAGCGGTGCCGGTTTTTCGCACATGCGCTTCAAGATGCACGCGTTCGATCAGGCCGGTTTCGACGCGTGGGTCGACGGCGTGCGCAGCAGCGACACTGCGCTGAACCGGGCGCAGTACCTGGAGACGGCGACTCCGAGCATCGACGACCCGGTCCGCTTTTTCAGCAGTGTCGAAGACGGGCTCTGGGAGGCGATCCTGAACCGGTGCGTGGACGGCGAGTCGCTCTGCCAGAACGACATGATGATGGTTGATGCACTCGGCGGTGGTGGTTTGCTCGGTTTGCACAACCGCGAGATCTACCGTGGCATGTGTCTCGCCGACGATTCGCGCGCCCTGCTCGCCTTGCTCAAACCCGCTGCGCGCGATCAGTGGCAGCTTTTCGCGGAGTACTGACGTGACCACGCGACTGCGACCCGACACCCGAACACCGATCCGCGGAGTGTGACCCATGGCCTCAGCTCTTGACGCACACGGCACGGCCGGCGCCGACACCGCACACCCCCTTTTCGGCAAGCTGACCTGGGACGTGTT
This sequence comes from Pseudomonadota bacterium, assembly GCA_039196715.1. Lineage (NCBI taxonomy): Bacteria > Pseudomonadati > Pseudomonadota > Pseudomonadota bacterium. The sequence continues at coordinate 101,168 of JBCCUP010000006.1, read as the reverse complement.
CCCGCTCTACGATCCGGTGATCCTGTCGACCTTCATCGGGGTGGTAGTTGGCGGGGCCGCGCTCGTTGGCGCGCTGACCTACTTCAAACTCTGGGGCTACCTCTGGCGCGAATGGTTCACCTCGGTGGACCACAAGAAAATCGGCATCATGTACATGGTGCTGGGTATCGTGATGTTGCTGCGCGGTTTCGCCGATGCGCTGTTGATGCGCGCCCAACAGGCGCTCGCGTCCATGGGCATTGGCAGCTTCCTCGACCCGCACCACTACGACCAGATCTTCACCGCGCACGGCGTGATCATGATCTTCTTCGTCGCGATGCCGCTCGTGACCGGCTTCATGAACTACGTGATGCCGTTGCAGATCGGTGCGCGGGATGTCGCTTTCCCCTTCCTGAACAACCTCAGTTTCTGGCTGACAGTGTCGGGCGCCGTGCTCATCATGGTGTCACTGTTCGTGGGCGAGTTCTCGACTGCCGGTTGGTTGGCGTACCCGCCGTTGTCCGGCCTCACCTTCAGCCCCGGCGTCGGGATGGACTACTACCTCTGGTCGCTCAACATCGCAGGCATCGGCACGACGCTCTCGGGAATCAACCTCATCGTCACGCTGGTCAAGATGCGTGCGCCCGGCATGAGTTGGATGAAGATGCCGGTGTTCTGTTGGACCACGCTCTGCACCAACGTGTTGATCGTGGCGACTTTCCCGGTGTTGTCGGCAACCCTGGCGCTGCTGACCGCAGACCGTTACCTCGGTACCAACTTCTTCACGAACGACCTCGGTGGCAACCCGATGATGTACGTGAACCTGATCTGGATCTGGGGTCACCCGGAGGTCTACATCCTGATACTGCCGATTTTCGGCATCTTTTCCGAAATCGTGCCAGTGTTCACCGGCAAGCGTCTGTTCGGCTACACCTCGATGGTGTACGCCACCTGCGTGATCATGATCCTGTCGTACATCGTGTGGTTGCACCATTTCTTCACGATGGGGGCCGGCGCAAGCGTGAACTCCTTTTTCGGCATCACGACCATGATCATCTCGATACCGACAGGTGCGAAGCTGTTCAATTGGTTGTTCACGATGTACAAGGGCCGTGTGCGTTTCGAGCTCCCGATGATGTGGACGCTGGCCTTCATGCTGACCTTCGTCATCGGTGGCATGACGGGCGTGTTGCTCGCCGTACCGCCAGCGGACTACGTGCTCCACAACAGCCTGTTCCTGATTGCGCACTTCCACAACGTCATCATCGGCGGTGTCGTCTACGGCATCTTCGCAGGCATCGTGTTCTGGTTTCCCAAGGCGTTCGGCTTCAAGCTCGACCCGTTCTGGGGCAAGGTCAGCTTCTGGGGCTGGGTGGCTGGCTTCTACCTTGCCTTCATGCCGATCTATGTCCTCGGCCTGATGGGTGTGACACGCCGACTCAGCCAGTTCGAAGACACAATCTACGGCGCCTTTTTCGTGACTGCGGCGATCGGCGCCCTGCTCATCGCTGTCGGCGTCGTTGCGTTCATCATCCAGATCGTGGTGTCGGTTCTGCGCCGTGAGTCGCTGCGAGATCACACCGGCGACCCCTGGGACGGTCGCACACTGGAGTGGTCAACGACCTCCCCGCCACCGTATTACAACTTCGCACTCACGCCCAAAGTCCACGAGCTTGATGCCTGGGCGCAGATGAAAAAACTGGGCGTCGCTCGGCCAGGTGCACACTTTCAACCGATTCACATGCCGAAATCCACTGCCTCGGGCGTGCTGATCTCGGCTGCGGCGACGGTGATGGGGTTTGCGTTGGTGTGGCATGTCTGGTGGCTGGCCGCGGCGGCCTTCCTGTCGACGGTGGCCTACGCGATCATGCACACCTTCGACTACGACCGTGATTACCACGTCCCCGTCGACGAAGTGGCCGCCATCGAGTCGGCCGGTGGACCGGGCTCAAGCGGGAGTGCCGCAACGTGAGCACACCGACACCGACCGCCACGGCGCTCGACATCCCGTTGGGCGATCCCCCGCAGACATCGGATTTCTACGTGATCGACGAGGGCGATCACGGCCACAGCTCCCCCACCATGCTGGGATTCTGGCTGTACCTGATGAGCGATTGTCTGATCTTCGGCATCCTGTTCGCTGTGCACGCCGTGCTCGGCCAGAACTACGCCGCAGGCCCTTCACCAGCGGACCTGTTCGATCTTCGCCTGATTGCGGTGTCGACGGCGATGTTGCTGCTGTCGTCGATCACCTATGGCTTCGCAATGATCGCGATGCAAGCACGGCAACTGCGCGCCTTAGTTGTCTGGCTGATTGTCACCGGGCTCTTCGGGTTGGGGTTCCTCGGACTAGAGATCTATGAATTCGCCCACCTGTGGCAAATCGGCGCCACACCGAACGCAAGCGCCTTCCTGTCTTCGTTCTACCTGTTGGTGGGCACCCACGGCCTGCACGTCACCGTCGGCGTGATCTGGCTCTGTGTCCTGCTCTCGCAGCTGGGATTGCACGGCATCACACCCGCAAACGAGCGGCGCGTGATGTGCCTGAGCCTGTTCTGGCATTTCCTCGACCTCATCTGGATCGGGGTGTTTTCCTTCGTGTACCTGACAGGGGTGATCCTGTGAGCCAAGAGCACGCCGACAGCATGCACGCAACCACACGCGGCTATCTCACCGGGTTTGCATTGTCCGTGGTACTGACCGTGATCCCGTTTGCCTGGGTGATGTCGGGTCAGGCCGACAACCTCGGTGTCAGTCTGATGGTGATCTTCGGCCTCGGCGCCGCACAAATCCTCGTGCACGTGCACTATTTCCTGCATGTCTCGATCAAGGTGGAAGCCGGATGGCAGGCACTGTCGCTGGTGTTCACTGCCATTCTGCTGGTCATCATTCTCGCCGGCTCCATTTGGGTCATGCTGCACTTGCACGACAACATGATGCCGGACCACGAATTGATCGACCGCGTGCGCAACCTGCCCTGAGATGGACACGCAGCGCCGTCCTTGGGTGCGCGTCACCGTGGTGTGCGCCACGCTGCTGGTGTTCGTGTGCCTGGTTCTGCTGGGCAACTGGCAGCTACGGCGCCTGGCGTGGAAACAGGACCTCATCGACACGGTGACCGCCCGCGCCTTCCAGCCTCCGGTGGCTCCACCGACGCACTTCGATGTGTCCCGCCACCGCTATGCACGTGTGGCCGTGACCGGTGTCTTCGATCACGATCTGAGCCAGAGAGTCAAAGCGGTCACCGAACTCGGTCCGGGCCACTGGCTCATGGCCCCACTGTTTGCAGCAGAGGGTGTCTATTGGATCAACCGAGGGTTTGTGCCCAGTGGCAGTGGCCCCGCAGACTGGGTGTCGCCCGAGGGCACGCAGACCATCCTGGGCCATGTGCGTGCATCGGTGCCACATGGCACGCTGCTCGAGAAGAACGACCCGACGGCCGGGCGGTGGTTTTCGCCCGACACGGCGCAACTCAGCACCCACGCCGGGCTGTCACGTGCAGAACCCTTCTACATCGCAGCTGAACACGCCCTGGCTCCCGACGCCTGGCCACGCGGCAGCCTGATGCCACTCACGTTCCGAAACAACCACCTCAGCTACGCGCTCACCTGGTATGCGATGGCAGCTGGTCTGCTGGTCGCCTGTGTCTGTGTGTTTCGGGACAGTCGGCGGCGACGTGGCACCGACAGCCATCAACGAGGCCAAGATTGCAACGATCAGCCAGCCTCCGAGCCACCGCAACAGTCGACCAGGTGATCGATCAGGGCGCGCACGCGCTGCGGCAAGTGCCGCGTGGCCGGATAGACCGCAAACAGTTCGAGCGTGTACCAGTCAACGTCGGGCAGCAGTTCAACCAGATCACCGCGTTCAATCGCCTGATCGACGATGAACCGGGGCAAGAGCACGACGCCGAGCCCGCGACACGCCGCGTCGCAGAGAAACTCACCGTTGTCGGCTGACAACCGGGCCTGCAACTCAATCTCGCCCACGGTGCCGTCGGTGTCCACGTACGGCCAGCGTTTGCGCTCGCGCAGGCCAAAGCGCAGTTCCGGCATCAGCGTGAGGTCCGCGGGGCGGGTCGGTGTGCCGTTTTGCAGCAAAAAGACAGGGCTCGCCACCGCGGTGTGGGTGATGGTTTCGAGCTTCCGCGCCTTCAAGGTCGAGTCCGGCAGATCGGCGATCCGCAACGCCACGTCGAATCCTTCGGCGATCAGATCTACCTTGCGATCGCTGAACTGCACGTCGAGGTGTACATCCGGGTGCAGTTCGCAGAACGACGAGAGCGCTGGGCCGAAGCGCGCAAGGCCAAAGGAGAGCGGGACCGACACCCGGATACGCCCGGCCAGCGGACTGTCTTCAACCCGTCCGAGCGACTCCATGTCCTGCCAGGCTGCCAGCAACTCGGTGGCGCGCTCGTAGAGGGCCTGGCCCTCGTCGGTCAGGTGCTGTGTGCGTGTCGAGCGCACCAGCAGCTGGGCACCCAGGCGTTGCTCGAGCTCGCGAATCCGGCGGCTGACGATCGACTTGCCGATGCCCAGTTGCGTGGCGGCGGCGGTGAAGGAACCGGCTTCCACGGTTCGGACAAACACGGCAATTTCGTCAAATCGGCTCATGAGGTCTGCGGTGTTGTTGCGATTCTGAGAACACTGTAACCCGCCGAAGCGGGCTTATCTTTGGCGTGTGCACGCCCACTATAGCCACACCAGAACTCAAAACGGTGAACCTGCCATGCACATCCTCCGCATCGACGCCAGCGCGCGCCAGACCGATTCCGTCTCCAAACAACTCGGCGATCAACTGGTCGACGCATTCGCTGCGCAACACGACACGACCGTGACCGCCTTCGACACCAACTCCGGCGCGCCGTTCGTGGACGCCGACTGGATCGGTGCCAACTTCACACCTGCCGATGCCCGCTCGGACGCGCAGCGCGACGCGCTCGCCTACTCCGACGCGCGCGTCGCGGAGCTCAAGGCAGCAGACCTGGTGGTGATCACCACGCCAATCTACAACTTCGGTGTACCTGCCACTCTCAAGGCCTGGGTCGACATGGTCGCCCGCGCCGGGTTGACGTTCCGCTACAGCGAGAACGGTCCGGTCGGCCTGCTCGAAGGCAAGCGCGCCGTGGTGCTCGCCACGTCGGGCGGCACACCGATCGGCAGCGACATCGACTTCGCGACGCCGTACCTGAAACACGTGCTCGGCTTCGTCGGCATCCACGACGTGACCGTGATCGGCGCCGCCGGTCTCGCGGGCTCGAAGGACCCGGCGGCGGTGATCGCGGCAGCACAGGCCGAAGCGCGCGCGCTGGCAGAGGCCGCCTGACATGGCCACCGTGACCGCCACCCAGGATCCGGGCGTCGCGCCCGTGCCCGCAGCCGCGCTGCGGGTGCGGCGCGCAGACGCGCGCGGCCAGGCCGACTTCGGCTGGCTGACATCGGCGCACAGTTTCAGTTTCGGAAACTACCACGACCCGGCGCACATGCAGTTCGCCAACCTGCGCGTGATCAACGACGACCACGTCAGTGCAGGCAAGGGCTTCGGCGCCCACCCGCACCGCGATGCCGAGATCTTCTCGTACGTCGTGGCGGGTGCACTCGAGCACCGTGACAGCCTCGGTAACGGCTCCGTGGTGGGTGCGGGCGGCGTGCAATACATGAGCGCCGGACGCGGTGTGGTGCACAGTGAGTTCAACCCGTCTGACACCGATCCCGTGCGTTTCCTGCAGGTCTGGTTGATGCCCGATCAGCTCGGCGGCGAGCCGCGCTACGACACGCTCGATATCGACCCGAGCGACAAGGACGGCAAGCTCGCGTTGTTCCTGTCGCGAGACGGCCGCAACGGGTCGATGCGGGTGCAGGCGCAGGCCGACGTGTACGCGGCCACGCTGTCGGGCAGCCAGCAGATCACGCACACCCTGGCCCCGGGACGGGCCGTCTGGATTCAGGTCGTCAACGGCAGCGTCGCGGTGAACGATACCCCGCTGCGCCAGGGTGACGGGCTCGCGGTGTCGGCACCGGGAAGCTTGACCCTGCATACCGGCGTGAGCGCGGAAATCCTGTTGTTCGACCTGGAGGCAGCATGAGTTGGAACCCGGCACTTGACGCCCACTGCCCCGACCCGGGCGATGTCGACGCCATCGAGACCCTGATCGTCCCGCGCGCCCACGACCTCGGCGGCTTCAGCGTACGGCGCGCGCTGCCAACCGCCCAACGGCAGCTGGTCGGCCCGTTCATTTTTTTCGATCAGATGGGCCCGGCGGAATTCATCACTGAGGGCGGCATCGACGTGCGTCCGCACCCGCACATCGGCCTCGCCACGGTGACCTACCTGCTCCAAGGCGAATTCCAGCACCGGGATTCGCTCGGCACCAACCAGATGATCTACCCGGGCGAGGTCAACCTCATGACCGCCGGCAAGGGCATCACCCATTCCGAACGCACCAGCCCGGAGACCCGTGCCGCACGCCACGCACTCTACGGCATCCAGACCTGGCTGGCCCTCCCAGAGGAGCACGAGGACACCGCGCCCGATTTCGAGCACACCGGCGCCGACGCGCTGCCCTTTCTCGAAGCCGAAGGCAAGACGGTGCGGCTGATCCTCGGCAGCGCCTACGGCGAGCGCGCACCGGTGCGCACCCATTCGGAGCTCTTCTACGCCGACGCCGTGCTCGAAGCGCACACCCACCTGCCCATGCCGGACGAGCACGAAGACCGTGGCCTCTACATCCTCAGCGGCAGCATTCGCGTGGCTGGCCAGGACCTCGACGCCGGCCGTATGGCGGTCTTTCGCCCCGGCGACAAGATCAGTGTGCAAGCCGGGTCCGAAGGCGCGCGACTGATGTTGCTCGGCGGCGCCACGCTGAACGGGCCTCGCCACATCTGGTGGAACTTCGTGTCCTCGTCACGCGAGAAGATCGAAGACGCCAAGCACGCCTGGCAGCGTGCCGCGCAATCGGGTCATTGGGACGAGACGACCTTTACGCTGCCACCGGGCGATGACCAGGAGTTCATTCCCCTGCCGTGATACCGGACCGAAGTCCAAGCGTCACGTTCACTGTGTCTTGCAGGCGCGCGTCAGCGCCGGGTGCAGCACCCCACTGGCCATCGCAGTCCGGTTAACACAGGTGTGCGTGCGTGTTGCTCGCAGCAGGCAATCGAGCCAGTCGAGTCGGACCGGGACAGCGCCCTGCTCACACGGCGACCGTGCCATCCGGAACCGCATCGGCCTCGCGAGGCATGGCAGCGCAGGCTGCTGTCCAGATCACCGCAGCACAGTGGGGTTGCAATGCCACACAGCCCAGTTGTCCTCCGTGGATGTTACAGTCGCTTTTTGCTCGTGCACGGGTGGCCATGCGCCCCTTGCTCGACGCCTCCAATACAGCGGCCGCGTCACGTTAGCGTTCGGCGTACAGCACACGTCAGTGTCTCTCCGCGCATGTGTGGTAGCGTATCAACTTCATGTAGCCATACTTGCAAATAACAATTGATTGCATCTTCAAGGAGAGCAACATGCGCAAGCACGACGACATGTCGTTCGATGATTACGATGAGCTCATCAATCCCAGACCAAACGAAACCGACTTCGACCGTATCGTCGACAGGGCACTGACGCGCCGCGACCTGATGAAAGGCATCATGGTGTTCGGCGGCGTCGCTGCCCTCGGTAGTACGCTTGTTCCCACTGCCACACACGCCGCCACCAACGGATTCGCGTTTGACGCCGTGTCCATGAGCACCGACGACAGCGTCGCAGTGCCTCGGGGCTACCGTGCTCAGGTCATGGTCCGCTGGGGCGACCCGCTCTGGTCTGATGTGCCAGAGTTCGACCACGCGACCCGCGGTACCGGTGCGAGCCAGGCACGTGCTTTCGGCGACAACAACGACGGCATGGAAGTCTATTCAGTTGGGGACAAGACCATTCTGATCGTCAACAACGAGTACACCAACAAACGCATCATCTGGGGCAACCACGACGATGGAAAGGCGGCGTCCGACGATGACATCCTCAAAGGCATGAACGCGCACGGCCTGACTGTCACCGAGATTGTCGAGACTGACGGCGTCTGGGGCATCGTCAAGGACAGCCCCTTCAACCGCCGCGTGACCCCCGACGTTGAAATCGATATTGCAGGCCCGGCAGCTGGCCATAGTCTGATGCGCACGCGACGTGACCCAGCCGGCCGAGTGGCGCAAGGTACGTTCAACAACTGCGGCAACGGGTCGACCCCCTGGGGCACATACCTCGCCTGCGAAGAAAACTTCAATGGCTACTTCGCGACCGACGACCAGGCATACCCTGTGTCGCCGGAGATGAAACGCTACGGTATTTCCCCTAGCGGTCGCGGCTACGATTGGCACAGAATCGATGACCGCTTCGACCTTGCCAAGACCGCCAACGAGTACAACCGCCACGGGTTCGTGACAGAGGTCAATCCCGCGGACCCGACCAGTCGCCCGAAGAAGCGGACGGCACTCGGCCGCTTCAAGCATGAAAACGCCGAGGTTGTCGTCAACGCCGATGGGCGCATCGTCGTCTACATGGGCGACGACGAGCGTGGCGAGTTCCTCTACCGCTACGTCTCCAACGGCGTGTACGCGCCGGGCGGTGAAACCGACTCCCTGCTCGACGACGGCACGCTCTACGCCGCACGCTTCCACGAGAACGGCACGGGTAAATGGCTTGAACTCTCGCCTGCGACCACCGGCATGACCAACCAGGCCGAGGTCTGCATTCACACGCGCCAAGCGGCCTCGACCGTCGGTGCAACCACGATGGACCGCCCCGAGTGGGTCGCGTCCAACCCCACGTCCGCGGAGGTCTACTGCTGCCTGACCAACAACAAGAACCGCGGCAAAAAACCCAATGCCGGTGGCGACGAGACCCCGGTCGGCGGGCCCAACCCACGCGAAGCCAACAGGTTCGGCCAGATCGTACGCTGGCGGCCAGAGGGCGCCGACCACACCAGCAACGACTTTGAGTGGGACCTCTACGTGCTGGCGGGTAACCCGACTGTCCACCAGGACGCGCGAGCCGGTTCGGAGAACATCAATGAAGGCAACATGTTCAATTCCCCCGACGGCTTGAAATTCGACTCGAACGGCCTGCTGTGGATCCAGACCGACGGCAACTACTCGAACGAGAAGGACTACGCCGGCCAGGGCAACAACCAGATGCTCGCGGGTGACCCGGCCAGCGGCGAGATCCGCCGCTTCATGACCGGCCCGAAGCAGTGCGAGGTCACCGGCCTGACCTGGAGCCCGGACCGCCGCACCATGTTCGTCGGTATCCAGCACCCGGGTGAGCGCGGCGAGGGCCACTGGCCCGAGGGCGGCGACGCCGTGCCCCGCTCGGCGATCGTCGCGGTCACCCGAGAGGACGGCGGCGTGGTTGGCTGACACCCTACCCAGCCGTGGCCCGGGCCACGGGGACCCGGGCTGCACCCGTGGCGCGGCGCAACGCCGCCCACATTTCCCTCACTCGCCAGCCTTTGCGCGTGCTGACGTGCACTGACACACTTTTACACTCGTGCCCAGCTTCGCTGGATGTTGTCGTCACGAGTTGAAGAATCGAGCGAAAACAACGATTTGCGAGAACCGCAGCGCAGTGTACGTTTTGGTACATGAGCAGCGGAAGCGCAGCAAACGTTGTTTGCAGCCGATTATCCGGCTCGTGACGACAGCATCTAAGAAATCCCTAATTTTCGCTCCATAGACTTCACACCACTGGCAGCAACGCCAGCCCTGAAGACACACACTTGGAGCACACCATGAAGAAGTCCACCACCCTCGCCGCCCTCGGTGGCGCCAGCCTCGCCGCCCTGATCGCGGTGACGTCCGCCGCGCAGGCCCACACCGCCAAGTACGACGCCGTGACCGCTGTCGGCACCGACCTGCCCGCCGCACTCGCGCTGGCCCGGGCCGCGGTGCCCGGCACCGTGATGGGCGCCGAACTCGAGCGGCACAAGGGCCAGATGGTCTGGGAGATCAAACTGCTGGACGAGAACCAGCAGCGCACGCGCCTGATCCTCGACGCTGACACCGGTGAGGTGCTCAAGCAAAAGGCGAAGCGCAAGCCGGCACGGCACACGGTCGAGGCCGTGAGTATCGAAGCGGCCCTCGAAGCGGCTGACATCCCGGCGGATGCGCGGGTGATCGAAGCCGAACTCGAGCGCGACGACGGCAAGGTGATCTGGGAGATCGAAACGATCGGACCGGACAACACGCGCACCGACATCGACATTGACGGGGAAACCGGTGCTGTCCTCTGAGGACAGCACGGACCCCGCACGACACGATACAAGGAGACTCTGATGATCAACACAAACCACTCGGTGCACATCGACGGCACCACACTGAACCGCGGCGAGTTGCTGAAACACCTGCGACTCGACGGCGACGACCGCATGACCCGCTGGGTGATTCGTCCCCTGGCCCTGCTGACCGCAGCGGGCATCGGTGTCGCCGCGGTGCTGGCCAGCGTCCTGATCCTCGCGGTGTCGCTGGCCCTGGTGCCGCTCATGCTGCTCGGTGGTTGGGCGGTGCGGCGCAAGGTCGAGAAAGCCATGGCCGAGGACGGCGTCACGATCGACGCCGAACCCGCACCCGCACCGACGGCCGAAGCGCAGGCCTGAGGGCAGAGCGTTATAGTTCGCACCATGCGCATTCTGCTCGTCGAAGATGATCCGGAAATCGGGGCCGCCATCGCCAGTGCGCTGGAAGACGCTGGCATGGCGGCCGATTGGGTCCGGGACGGCAACGCCGCCCTCGCCTCGATCCGCTCCGGCAGTTTCGGGCTGGTGCTGCTCGACATCGGCCTGCCGGGCGCCGACGGCTTGACCGTGCTGCGCCGCGTCAGAGACCAGCGCAACAACGTGCCGGTGATCGTGATCACCGCGCGAGACGCAGTCGAAGACCGCATCAGCGGGCTCGACCTCGGCGCCGACGACTACCTGGTCAAGCCCTTCCTGGTCAGCGAGCTGATGGCCCGCGTGCGCGCGGTGGCCCGGCGGCACGCCGGTGCCGGTCAGCCGGTGCTGAGCAACGGCACGCTGACGATCGACCCCGCCACCAAAACCACCGAGCACAACGGCGCCGAGATCACGCTGACCGGCAAGGAATACCGCCTGCTGCACACCCTGCTACTGACCCCGGGGCGCATCTTCACGCGCGAGGAACTCGAGGCCCAGGTCTACACCTGGAACGAGGAAGTGAGCAGCAACGCCGTCGAGGTGTTGATTCACAGCCTGCGCAAGAAGACCGACAAGACCACGATCAAGAACGTGCGCGGCCTGGGTTGGATGGTGCCCAAAGCGTGAGCGAGACGCCGGCGCACCCACAACTTGCCCGTCGGCTGCGCCGAGCGCTGCTGGCCACCTTGCTCGCCTTGCTGATCCTCGCCACCCTCGCCGCTGCGATTTCGGCGTACTTCGAAGTCAGCGACGCGCAGGACGAAGTCCTGCTCTCGATCGGCCGACTGGTCGAGACCAATCAGATCGGCGCGGTCACGGACGACGAGGTCTTTGACGACGACCGCTTCGACGACAGCGCTGTCCGCATCTGGGAGTTCGGCCGCGAAACGCGCCGCAGCATCCAGGTGCGGCGCAACCTGCGCGCGGGGTTTCACACCGTGCACGAGGGCAACGAGCGCTGGCGGATCTACCTCACCCGCCCGAACCGCGCCGGTCAACGCTTCATCGTTGCGCAACAACACAGCATCAGCACCGAGTTCGCCGGCAGCAGCGCCTGGAACACCGCCGCCCCCTTGCTGCTGCTCTTTCTGATCGCCCCGCTCCTGGTGACCTGGATCGTCCGGCACCACTTCACGCCGCTGAACACCCTCGCCCGACGGGTTGACCAGAGCGACTCCCTGACGCTCGACTTCGGCGACACCGCCGCCGTGCCGGAGGAACTGGTGCCGTTTGTCGACGCGATCGACGCGCTGCTCGACAAGAACGCGGCCTTCAACGCGCGCCAGCAACGATTCATCGCCGACGCGGCGCACGAACTGCGCACACCGATCACCGCGCTGTCGCTGCAGCTCGAGAACACCGCGTCCGCGCCGGACGAGGCGACCCGCGCCGAGCGCCAGGCGCGTCTGGCGACCAGCGTCGAGCGCTTGCAGCGGCTGGTCGGTCAACTGCTCGATCTCGCCCGTGTGCAGGCCGAACAAACAACCAACGACACGGTCGTGGGCCTCGACACGCTGGTGCGCGAACACCTCACCGACTTCGTCCACCTGGCCGAGCACAAGGACATCGAGTTGAGCGTCGAGCAGCTCGCGTCGGTGGCCGTTACCGACCGCAACCACCAATTGCAACACGTGGTGCGCAATGCGCTCTCCAACGCGATCAAGTTCACCCCCGACGGCGGTGCGGTGTCGGTCGCTGTGACGCGGGATGGCGGCGACGCGGTGTTCCGCGTGACCGACACCGGACCCGGTGTGCCGGCGGACCAGCTGGCGCGGCTCAGCGAGCCCTTCTTCCGCACCGCAGACCACGCCAGCGGCCTCGGAGCCGGGCTTGGCCTTGCGATCTGCCAGGAAATCGCCGAACGCCTCGGCGGCACGCTGCACCTCGCGAACCGGGCGCCGCACGGCTTCGAGTTCCAGGTCCGCCTGCCGGTGGCCTGACACGCCCCGAGGTCAGCGCGTCACCACTCGACGGTCTGGCCCTCGAAATCGAAAAAGCCACCGGTGTCGGCAGCGTCCAGGCCGTCGATCACGTCGAGCAGCTGCCCCGCCGCCACCTCGGGTGACGCCGTGTAGCGTCCGCGCGCGTAGCGGCGCGTGAGCTCGGTTTCCACCGTGCCGGGGTGCAGCGCCACGACAATGGCGTGTGGGTGAGAGCGCCCGGCTTCGATGGCCGCGCAGCGCACCACCTGGTTGAGGGCGGCCTTGCTGGCCCGGTAGCTGATCCAGCCCCCGAGGCGGTTGTCACCGATGCTGCCGATCCGCGCCGACAAGCTGGCGAACACGCTGCGCCGGTCGGCAATCAGCATCGGCATGAGGTGCTTGAGCAGCAACGCCGGGCCCAGTGCGTTGACCGCAAAGCTGCGCGCCATGTGCGCTGCGGTGATTTCGCGAAACGCTTTCTCCGGGCGCTGGCCATCGACATCGAGGATGCCGGTGGCGTCGATCACGGTGTCGAAGCGTCGGCCGGTGGCTGTCAACTCGGCCACGGCCGATACCACGCTCGCTTCATCGGTGATGTCAAGCGCGTGGTCACGGCGGCTCAGGCCGACCACCTCTGCTGGCGGTCGGCGGGCACGCAGCGCTGTCAGCAGTGCGTCGCCCAAACCGCCGCTCGCCCCGAGGACCAATGCCGACGTGTCGTCAGCGGCCATTCAGGTGAACACGCGGCTTGCCGACTGCACGGCCTGCTCCGCACAGGTGGACCGGGCAGTCAGCGTGGTCACGCTGCAAACCCGTTCAATACCGACGCCTTTTCCAGGCTTGGCATGTACTACGCTCTGCCTCACCCCTTGAGCACGAACGTGACTTTCATGTTCACGCGGTACTCGCTGACCTTGCCGTCCTCCACCACCACTTTCTGGCTCTCGACCCAGGCACCGGTGATGTTCTCGAGCGTCTTGGACGCGCGTTTGATGCCTTTGCGAACGGCATCGTCAAAGCCTTTGGAACTTGAAGCCGTGATTTCGGTTACGCGGGCAACTGACATGATCATCCTCCTGGTGGTCAAACGAGCTCGCAGTATAGGGGACGCAACGACTGCAGAAAAAGGCCGAACAACGGCCGCAATCGTGTGCACCCGGCAAGGTTGCGACTCGGCGATAGAACGCTCCTGACGTTGTGTCAACGCTGACCCGCGCCAAGGCCGTGTCTGCCGAGCCCAGGGCACCGCCGGCTTGCTCACGCCCGCTGGTCATGCACAGCGGCGTGTGTTGATGCAGCTTGCAAGGCGCCGACCGACGCGGGGAACACCGAGTCGCATTACCGCGGCCCCTTGCGTATGCTCCACCGTTTTTGCGAGTGATCACGATGGCTTCACTGCCCCGCATTGCGGTTGTCGGCGCTGGCGTCGCCGGCATCACCTGCACCGCACGTTTGCACGCGGCAGGCTTTCCTGTGCAGCTTTTCGACAAGAGCCGCGGCCTCGGTGGGCGGCTCGCCACCCGGCGCTGGCCGTCCGGGATCGCTTTTGACCACGGCGCGCCCCATTTCACGGCTGAGAGCGAGGTCCTTCGCGCCGCACTCGCCGCTGCAGGGGACGCCGTCGAACACTGGCAACCGCGCACCGACGGCGAGAGCGTCAACAGCTTCGTGGGTGTGCCGCGCATGAACAGCTGGCTCAAACCCGCCTTGGCAGGCGTCGCGCCACAGCTAAACACACAGATCCAGGCCGTCGCGCCCGCGGGTGACGGCTGGTCGCTCGCCATAGACGGGCGCCGAACCACGGTGCAGGCCGATGCGGTGATCCTCGCGACACCGTCGCCACAGGCCGCGGTGATGGCGGCCGTCGACACCGATCTCGCCGCGCGCCTCGCCGCGGTCGACTACGCCCCCTGCTGGGCGCTGTTGCTGCAACTCACCGATCACGCCCCCGTCGCGCGCGATGTGTCCACTGCCTTCGGCGCCGACAGCCCGCTCGTCTGGCTCGGCCGCAACGCCGGCAAACCGGGGCGTGATGACGACAACACCGGTTGGGTCGCCCACGCCAGCGAGGCCTGGAGCCGTGCGCAGCTGGAACTCACCACCGACGCCGCCATCGCTGCGCTGCTGCCCAGTGTGCTCGACGCCCTCGGTATGCCGCGCACGGCTGTGGCCAAGACCCAGGCACACCGCTGGCGTTACGCCAACGTGCGACGCGCAGCCGAGGCGCCCTATCTGCACAACGCCGCCAACACGCTCTTCGCGATCGGCGACGGCTGCCTCGGCGGCGGGGTCGAGGGTGCCTTCACGAGCGGTGCCACGCTGGCCGACGCACTGATTGATCGTCACAGCTGACGAACCCAATCCCCCGCCATCGGTCTCACCGCCACCGATACCGCCACGCACGCGCCCATGACCGCCCCCCTGCAACTCGTCTGGTTCAAACGTGATCTGCGCGTACAGGACCACGCCGCGCTCGCGCAGGCCGCGGCGCACGGTCCGGTGCTGCCGCTCTACATCGCCGAGCCCGGTTTGTGGGCGTTACCCGACCACGCCGAGCGCCAGTGGGCCTTTATCGCCGAGACCCTGGCCGAACTGCGCGAGGCCCTCGCAGCCCGCGGTCAACCGCTGGTGATCCGCGTTGGCGAGGCCGTGCCGATTCTCGAACGGGCGCGCAAACAGCTCGGGGTTGCCGCCATCTGGTCGCACGAGGAAACCGGCAACGCCTGGACCTACGCGCGCGACCGCGCGGTGGCGGCCTGGGCGGCCGACCGCGGTTTGCCCTGGCACGAGCTGCAGCAGACCGGCGTGGTCCGCCCGTTGGGTAACCGGGACGGCTGGGCCGGGCGTTGGAACCGGTTCATGGCCGAGCCGGTGGTGAACGCGCCCGAGGCGCTACCGCCGCTGGCAGACGTCGAACCCGGCGCCATCCCCGACAGCGACAACCTCGGCCTCACAACGGCACCCTGCCCCGAGCGCCAGCGCGGCGGTCGAC
This sequence comes from Pseudomonadota bacterium, assembly GCA_039196715.1. NCBI lineage: Bacteria > Pseudomonadati > Pseudomonadota > Pseudomonadota bacterium. The sequence goes on along the minus strand of JBCCUP010000006.1, from coordinate 85,585 downwards.
ACGTCGGCCTCGAGACACTCTCGAGCTTCCTCAACGAGCGGGGCGCACCCTACCGCGCGGCCATGTCCGGTCCGGTCAGCGGCGCTGTCCATTGCAGCCGCATCAGCCCGTACCTCGCCTGGGGGGCGCTGTCGATGCGCGAGGTTGCCCACGCCACCTGGGCACGCCGCGCCCAACTCAAGGCACTCGACGGACCGACCCCGTGGCGCCAGTCGATGAGCAGCTTCGAAAGCCGGCTGCACTGGCGTGACCATTTCATGCAGAAGCTCGAAGACGAACCGCGGCTCGAGCACGAAAACCTGCACCGGGCCTACGACGGACTTCGCCCGTGCGAGCCCGATACCGCGCTCTTGCAGGCGTGGTGCAGCGGCCAGACCGGCCTGCCCTTCGTTGACGCGTGCATGCGCATGCTGATTCACACCGGTTGGATGAACTTCCGCATGCGGGCCATGCTTGTGGCGGTTGCGAGCTACCACCTGTGGCTCGACTGGCGCGCCACCGGCGAGCACATCGCGCGGCAGTTCACCGACTACGAACCCGGCATCCACTGGTCGCAGGTGCAGATGCAATCGGGCACCACCGGCATCAACACGGTGCGGATATACAACCCCGTCAAGCAGGGCATCGACCAGGACCCCGGCGGGGAGTTCATCCGCCGCTGGCTGCCGGAACTCGACGACGTGCCGGATCTGTACATTCACATGCCCTGGGAGTGGGAAGGCGCACACACGTTGCTTGGCTCGCGCTACCCCGAGCCGATCGTCGATCACCTGGCCGCCGCCAAACACGCGCGCGAACGGATCTGGGCGGTGCGCAAGGGCGAGGCCTTCAAGCGCGAGGCGGATGCCATTCAACACAAACACGGCAGCCGCAAGAGCGGCGTGCGTTCGCCGCGCGCGCGACGGCCACGGCGCAACACCGGCTGATACACTCGGGCTGCGCACGCACCGCGAACACCCATGACCACTGACGCCCACCGCCCCCTCGCCGGCATCCGCGTTCTCGACCTCACCAATGTCCTGGCCGGTCCGTTCTGCTGCCACCAGCTCGCCCACCTCGGCGCCGACGTGATCAAGGTCGAGGTGCCTGGCAATGGCGACCTCGCGCGTCAACTCGGCGCCGACCCGACGCTGAACGCCAAGGGCATGGGCGTGTCCTTTCTCGCCCAGAACACCGGCAAGCGCTCGATCACGGTCAACCTCAAGCACGACGAGGGCAAACGCGTGTTGCGCCGGCTGGTCGCCGGTGCCGATGTGCTGGTCGAGAATTTTCGGCCGGGGGTGATGGACCGCCTGTCGCTCGGCCACGCGGCGCTTCGCGCTGACAACCCGCGGCTGATCTACTGCGCCATTTCCGGCTTCGGCCAGACCGGGCCCTTGCGCGGTGCCCCGGCCTACGACCAGATTGTCCAGGGGCTGTCCGGGGTGATGAGCATCACCGGGGACGACACCTGTGCGCCCCTCAGGGTCGGCTACCCGGTCGGTGACACCGTCGGCGGGCTGACCGCCGCGTTCGCAATCAGCGCGGCACTGGCGCGACCGGTGGACGAGCGCGGTGCGTTCATCGACGTGTCGATGCTCGACGCCCTGCTCGCCACCATGGGATGGGCGGTCTCGAACTACCTGGTCGCCGACCAGCCGCCGCGCGCGATGGGCAACGAGAACATCACCGCGAGCCCCTCCGGGGCCTTTGCAACCGCGGACGGGCTGATCAACATCGCCGCCAACAAGCAGGAACAGTTCGAAGCCCTCTGCGACACCGTCGGTCTTCCCGCCCTGGTGGAGGACCCGCGCTTTGCGGTGCGCCAGGCGCGGCTCGAACACCGCGCTGCGTTGAAGCAGGCGCTGGAGTCGGCCCTGCAGCGCGAAGCGACGGCGCATTGGGTCGAGCGTCTCACGGCCGTCGGCGTCCCCGCCGGCGCCGTGCTCGACGTCCCTGCCGCGCTGGCCCACCCGCAGGTGGCAGCGCGCGGCCTGGTTGGCAGCTACCCGGACACCCCCCACGTCGACCGCCCGGTGCACGTCGCGCGCACCGGTTTGCACATCGACGGCACCGCCCCGGGCACCACCGCACCGCCGCCGGCGCTCGGCGCCGACACGCACGCGATCCTCGGCGAACTCGGGTACAGCCCTGATGAAATCGACGCCCTGCACGACGCGGGTGCGGTCTAGTGCCTCCGTTCGAGCCAAGCCGCGCTGCCGCGGAGGCCGCCCTGCAGGCCTTTTTGCCGCGCGCCGGGCACGCTTACCGCGCCGAGCGCAACCACGACCGCGGCCCGGGTCACCACAGCGCTGTCTCACGCCTGTCGCCGTGGTTGCGGCACCGCTTGCTGCTCGAGGACGACGTGCTGCGGGCGGTGGCGGCGCAGCACACCGTGCGCGACGCCGAGGCCTACCTCGCGGAGGTGTTGTGGCGCGGCTATTTCCGCGGTCACCTCGAACACCGGCCGGCAGTCTGGGCACGGTACCTCGAGGAGCGCATTGCCGCACAGGCCGCACTTCAGGACGACGACCGCTTGCGCGAGCAGGTTGAAACGGCCACCCGTGGCGAGACCGGCATCGCCTGTTTTGACGCGTGGGTGCACGAGTTGCGCGACACGGGCTACCTGCACAACCACGCCCGCATGTGGTTCGCGAGCATCTGGGTATTCACCCTGCGTCTTCCCTGGCAGCTTGGCGCCGACGTTTTCCTGACCCACCTGATCGACGGCGACCCGGCGGCCAACACGGGCTCCTGGCGTTGGGTCGCTGGCTTGCACACGCCCGGCAAGACCTACTGCGCGACGGCAGACAACATCGCCCGCTTCACAGGGGGTCGTTTCGGTACCGTGACGGGTCTGGCCGATACGGCACCGGCGCTGACCGAATCGCCCCTGCCACCGCCGCAGCCGCCGGTGTTCTCCGCGACAGCACCGCTGCCGGCGGGCGCACGCCTCGGGTTGCTGCTGCTCGAGAGTGATTGCCAGGCCGAGTCGCTGCCGCTGCCACAGGCACCCGCCAGCGTCCTCGCGCTGACCGACCCCTGCGCCCGATCGGTCGCGCCCCTCGCGCCGGCCGCCGCGCAGTTCACGCGTGCCGCACTGAGCGATGCACTGCAGCGTGCAGGCCACGCCTTCGACCTGACGCCGCACGGCGACGACCGGGAGGATTGGCGTGCAGCCGTGCGCGACTGGCTCAACCGGGACCGCGTGGACGCAATCGCCGTCGCGCGCCCACCGATCGGCTGGGTTCACGACCGCGTGGAGCCGGTGCTGCGTGCGCTGGAACTGGACGGCGTGCCTTTGCACCGCATCACCCGTGTCCACGACCAACGCGTGTGGCCTCACAGCAGCAAGGGCTTCTTCAAATTGAAGAAGCCCCTCAGCCAGATCGTTGCCAGCGCTGTAGAAGGCTGACACCGCGACAGCGGCTGTGCTCAATCGGCGCGGATCAACGGCTGTTGCAGGCCGACGCGCGGACGGTGCTCGGGCAGGTAGAACCCGGTGCCGTCGACATGCTTGGCACCCATGAACAGAAGATTGGGCGTGTCGGCGCGGACGTAGAGGAAGTCGTGGTCGACGACCACGTTGCGGCCCTCGACAAAACGCGAGAGTGCACAGGGTTTGCCGAGGATGTCGCGTGTTTCATTCAGCACGAACGGTCCCTCACCGCAGGCCCCCTCCGGCAAGCCGTTCAGCTGGTCGACCATAGCCGGCAAGCGGACAGTCAGCGACAGGGCGCGGTTGAGCACGTAGTCCTGCGACCAGGCCCCGTCGGCGGCCGGATTCGCACCGTGCCACACCAATTCGCCGGCGAAGTCGTAGGTGGCAGCCGGATGCTCGCACGCCGCGTCGGCGTACACCGTGATGGACGCTTCGAAACCCGCTTTGGCGTCGTAGCGAAAGTCCCGAGTCAGGTAGGTCGGTTGTGGCGCCAGCGCGGGGTCTGCCGGGTTGGGCTGCGGTCTGATTTCGCAGCTGATCGAAGTCCAGTGGCCGACGATGCGTTGCTGCAGCGACACCAGACTCGTTTCCGTTGCGAGTGATATTTGGCAAGCCAGGCACGACGTGGCGGCGATAAGAAAAGGGAATTTCATGACAGGTTGTTTTGTTTGACTGAGTGTCCGAATATAAGTACAAGATATTTCAAGAACAATTAGTCACATTTTTCTGGTCTAGTCATGATTTCCAGACCATCTGCACCCGATCCCACCGCCGACTGCCCGGTAAGCCACTGCCTGAAAGTGGTCGGCGGCAAATGGAAACCGGTGATCCTCTTCTGCCTGAGCCACGGCATCAATCGCTTTGGTGCGCTGCGCCGGGCCATCCCCGGCATCACCAAGCACATGCTCACGCAACAACTGCGCGAGCTCGAGGCCGACGGCGTCATCACGCGAACGGTGTACGCCGAGGTGCCACCGCGCGTGGACTACGCGCTGACGGCCCGAGGCACGTCGTTGCGCTCCGTCATCACCGCCATGAAGCGTTGGGGCGAGCGCGATCTCGCTGCCGGAGCGGGCTGAGCGGCACGCACTCAGCGCAGTTGTGACAGGAAAGCGCGGGCGCTGTCCCGGTAGGCCGCCTGGGTTTCTGGCGCGAACCGGTGCCAGGTCCGGTACATCTGCGCCATACGCGGGTTGCTCGACAGCATGTCGGCGTTGCGGGCGAGAAAGTCCCAGTAGAGTGCATTGAACGGGCACGCCGCTGGGCCGGTCTTCTGCTTCACGTCGTAGCGGCAATGCTTGCAGTGGTCGGACATCTTGTTGATGTAGTTGCCGCCCGCGGCGTAGGGCTTGGAGCCGAGCAGCCCGCCGTCGCCGAACTGGCTCATCCCGAGCGTGTTGGGCAACTCGACCCACTCGACGGCGTCGGCGTACACCGCGAGGTACCAGCTGTGGACCTGGTGCGGGTCGACACCGACCAGCATCGCAAAGTTGCCGGTCAGCATCAGGCGCTGGATGTGGTGGGCGTAGGCCTCCTCGAGCGTTTGTGTGATCGCCGAACGCAGGCAGGCCATGTCCGTCTCGCCCGTCCAGTAGAACGCGGGCAAATCGCGCTCGGCCGACAGCGCATTGCGGGTAACGTACTCGGGCATGAAGTGCCAATAGATGCCGCGCACGTACTCACGCCACCCGAGGATCTGGCGAATGAACCCCTCCACGGCATTGATCGGGGCGTGGCCGCGGTGGTACGCGGCTTCGGCGGCCTTGCAGACGGCGAGCGGGTCGAGCAACCCCACGTTCAGGTAGAGCGCGATGACAGCGTGGTAGAGAAAGCGTTGCCGCTGCAGCATCGCGTCCTGGTAGTCACCAAAATGTGGCAGCGCCTTGTCGATGAAGTGCGTCAGCGCGGACTCGGCATCGGCGTGCGTCACGCCGAAACGGAAGGGCTCGAGTGACCCGATGTGATCCGGGAACCGGGTTTTCACAAGGTCGATGACGGCCCGCGTCTGGGCATCGGGTTGCACGCCGAAGGGCGCCGGCGGGTCGAGGTCGCTGGGCGCGCGTTTGCGGTTTTCCGCGTCGAAATTCCAGGCCCCGCCAACCGGCTGCCCAGCGTCCATCAACAGGCCTGTGCGCCGCCGCATGTCGCGGTAGAAATACTCCATGCGGAGCTGTTTTCGACCGGTGGCCCAGGCGGCAAAGTCGGCGGGTGTGGCGAAAAAGCGGTCGTCGTCGTGCACACGCAGCGGCATGCCGTTCGCCTCGCACCAGCTGCAGATGGCGTCTTGCACGCGCCACTCCCCCGCTTGTGTGATGACAACCGCGTCCGGCTCCAAGCGGTTACAGGCGCGCTCAAGCTCCCCCACCAGTGACCCGCTGTTCGCAGGGTCATCCAGCGCGGTATACCCCACATCCCAGCCCGCGCCACGCAGATGCTCGGCAAAATGGCGCATCGCCGAAAAGAAGAACACGAGCTTCTTCTTGTGGTGTTTGACGTAGGTCGCCTCGTCATTCACCTCGGCCATCAAGACGTGGTCGGCGCGCGGGTCACCGTGGCGCAAGGCCGTCAGCGATGGCGACAACTGATCACCCAGCACCAGAATCAGGTCAGGCACTGCTCGCACTCCTGTGGGGCATGGCATGGACGGCACGCGCCCGATAAGGTGCGTCGTTCGCGCATTCAGCCTGCCATCGGAAACGGGCCTCCCGCTCCGCACCGTTGCAGGCGACGCTGCTCGGACCGCGCACGTCCGGGCAGGTTCAGCCGCCGGTGTCGAATGGCGCGACGAAGGCAAACCGGGCCTGCTCGGGTGGCAGGGGCACAACGCCGTTCAGGGTGTCAGCCGCACGCGCTGCAATCATCTGCGTGGGTGCGTTCAGGTTGCCACTGACAATGCGAGGCATGACCGACGCGTCGACCACGCGCAGCCCCTCGACCCCGTGTACCGCAAAGTTCGGGTCGACCACGCAGTCCTCACCCACGCCCATTCGGCAGGTGCCGCACGGGTGAAAGTCGGTGGTCGCCGTGGCGCGAATCCAGTGCACGATGTCCGCGTCCGACGCGTCACGCGAGATCGGATCGAGCGCGGGACCACGCAGGGCATCGAAAGCCGGTTGGGCGATCAGCTCGAGGGCGCGTCGCACACCCGAAACCATCTCGCTGAGGTCGAGCGGATGGGACAGGTAGTGGAACTGCATGTGCGGCTTGTCGGCCGGGTTGGCGCTGCGCAGCGTGACCGCCCCGCGGCTGCGGGGCCGCAACTGGTCGACGTGCAGCGCAAAGGCCTGTCGCAAGGCGATGCGCTTGCCCTCGTAGCTGAACCCCACCGGCCCGAAGTGGTATTGCAGGTCCGGGTACGCGGCATCGGCCGTGCTTCTGATCAGGCCACCCGCTTCCCAGATGTTGCTGGCCGCGACGCCGTCCCGGGCAAACAGCCAACGGGCACCGGCGAGGGCCTTGCGCACCGGGTGATCGACCTTGTGCACCGGGAACGCACGCGTGCAGGCGGTCTGGACGATCACGCTCGCGTGGTCCTGCAGGTGTTGGCCGACCGCGGGCACCGCGGCACGGCACGCGATCCCGTGGCGTTCGAGCTGTTTGCGCTCGCCGACGCCCGACAGCATCAACAGCTGTGGCGAATTGATTGCCCCGGCCGCGAGGATCACGTCGCAACCGGCACGCAACTCGAGCGTGCGCCCACGGCACACGGCGCGCACACCCACTGCGCGGCGGCCGTCAAACAACACCCGCTCCACCAGCGCGCGGGTGAGCAGGCGCACGTTGCCCCGGCGCAGCGCCGGGCGCAGGTGTGCGACCGCCGCACTGCACCGCCGTCCCCGCCACCGCGTGGCGTCGAGGCGGGCCACCCCTTCGGGGTCGAAGCCGTTCGGGTCGGTTGTTGCGCCCTGCCCGGCCTGCGCGCCTGCAGCCAGAAACGCGTCGTACAGCGGATTGTCGTAGCGACCGCGCGTGACCCCCAGCGGCCCCCCACTGCCCCGCCAGGCATCAGCGCCCCGGTCCGAGGTCTCACCGGCCTTGAAGTACGGCAGACAGTCGGCGTAGCGCCAGTGCGCGAGGCCGGGACGCTGTGACCAGGCGTCGTAGTCGAGCGGGTGCCCGCGCATGTAAACCATGCTGTTGATCGACGACGACCCGCCGACCACCTTGCCGCGCGGCATGTCGATCAGGCGATCGTCCAGAGTCGGTTCGGGGTCGGTCAGGTAATTCCAGTTGAGCTTGGGCTCACACCAGACGGCGTGCACACCGGCCGGCACGTGGATCATCAGATCGCGGTCGGGCGGCCCTGCCTCGAGCACGATGATGCGCCTGCCCGCGTCAGCGCCGAGGCGGTTGGCGAGCACACAACCGGCGGAGCCGGCGCCGACGATCACGTAGTCGGCTTCGATGACCTGGTCGACGTCAAACACGCGTCATGATGTCGTTGAGTGGCAGGCGTTCAAGCGCGGGCACGGTAGCGCCCGCAGCCGGACAGCCACAGACCAGCGGCACGAAGGGCCGTTCGTGAGACGGGCGACCGAGAATCTTCGTGAGAAATTTCATCGGGCTCGGCGTGTGCGATGGCCTGAGCGTCAGTCGCAGCCGTCGACGATCACCAAGGTGCATTTGGCGTTGGCGTGGCGGATCTTGGCGACCGGTGCATACTCGGGCGACTCGGCAAACGCCACGGCCTGCTCACGCGAGGGAAACTCGACCACCACGAGGCGGGACGGCGACCACAAGTCGCTCTCGCGTACTTGCATTTCACCCCCACGCACCCGGTACACGCCGCCGTAGCTCTCGACGATGGGTTTCGCGAGTGCCTTGTACTCCTCGTAGGCGTCCGGGTTGAGCAGTTGCGTGTCGACGATGACGTAGGCACTCATGGTGTTTTCCGTTCTGGCGGGAGTGACTAGGGTACCCCAGCGTGCGGGCTGCGCAACCCCGCGCCGTGTCGCCTCGCGATGCCCACAACGGCTGCGCTACACTGCGGCGCCAGCCACAGCGCTGCCCCACCCGTCCGACCGAGTGTCCCATGCCCCGAGGCCCGATTCGCCGCCTGCTCATCGCTGCGTGCAGCATCGCCGTTTCCGTGACTGCCCGTGCCGACGACGCGCGAAACGTGATCAACGACCCGCGGCTGTTTCGTGCCCACAAGCCGAACTACATCCTGCCCTTGAGCACGACGAACCGCGTCAACCGCGCGGTCTACACCGTCGAGGACACCGACCTCGCCGCGCGGTTGAAGCCGGAGGAAGTGGCCTTCCAGATGAGCCTGAAGGTGCAACTCAACGCCGACCCGCTGTTGCGCGGCGGCGATGCGGTGTTTTTCGGTTTCACGCTGAAATCGTGGTGGCAGCTCTACTCGCCGGACATCTCCAGCCCGTTTCGCGAAACAAACTACCAACCCGAGGTGTTCTACACCGCGCCTCTGCGGCTGGTGCCCTTCGGTGCAGACACCACGTTGACACTGGGGCTGGAGCACCAGTCGAACGGCCAGGTACAGGCTTACTCCCGCAGTTGGAACCGCCTCTACGCCGAGCTCGCGCTGCGCACGGAGCGGGCCTTTTTTGCGGTGCGACCCTGGTACCGGTTGCCCGAGGACCCCAAACCGTCGCCGGACAGTGCGCTCGGGGACGACAACCCGGACATCGACGACTTTCTCGGCCGAGGTCAGGTCCAGCTCGGTTGGCGCGGTGAGCGCATCGAGATCAGCAGCACACTGCACGGCAGCCTGTCGACGGGCAAGGGCGGGCTCAGGCTCATGCTCACCTACCCGTTGTTCAAGCGCTTCCGCGGCGTCGTGCACTACGTCGACGGCTACGGCGACTCGCTGATCGACTACAACCACAAGCAACGGCGGTTGGGATTGGGCGTGCTGCTGTCGGACCTCTTCTGAGCCGTTGCGCCGACCGTTGGCGCCACTGACGAGTCTCGGGACCGTCTGGCTAGCACACCGCCTGGGGATCGGTCACACTCGCCACGCGAGCCGGCCAAACCGGCTGCCCACGGTGACACCCGGAGACACCTCATGACAGCCATGCACCCGGACGAATGGCAACTCCGCTGCGACCTTGCCGCGTGTTACCGCCTGTTCGTCCACTTCGGCTGGACCGATCTGATCTTCACGCACCTGAGCGCGCGCGTACCGCACAGCGCGGACGAGTACCTGATCAACCCCTACGGCCTGTTGTTCGAAGAGATCACGGCCAGTACGTTGATCAAAGTCCGGTTTGACGGCACCGTGGTCGCTGGCGACTACCCCGTCAACACCGCAGGCCACCACATTCACAGCGCCATTCTACAGGCCCGTCCCGACATCAACGTGGCGCTGCACAGCCACACCCGAGCCGGCATTGCGGTGTCGTGCATGCCACAAGGCCTGTTGCCGCTGAGCCAGCAAGCCATGGAGGTGATCCAGTTCGTCTGCTACCACGACTACGCGTACTCGGTGGACGACCCCGACTACGAGTGCCGAAAGCTGGCCGAGGACATCGGCACGGACTGGCTCATGGTCATGCGCAACCACGGTCTGCTCGCTGCAGGCCGCACCGTGGCCGAGGCCTTCTACTACCTCTACACGCTCGAGAACGCCTGCAAGGTGCAGGTGGACGTGCTCGCGGCCACGGACACACCGGTGTTGCCCGCACCCGACGCCGTTGATGCGGTCGCGCGCAGCACCGCGATGCCGGCCGATGGCCCTGCCCCCTTTGTGCAGGACAGCTGGCGCGCGGTGCTTCGTCGCCTGCAGGACAGCGGCTCAAACTGGGCGACCTGAGCTGCCAGGCCACGCACTGAACGGCGTCGCGGTGCCGGGTGCCGCGCACGCCTTTGCCGCAGCCGTTCGGCCGAACCTCCGGCGTGGACTCGGCGGTACGGGCCCGAGCGGCACCAATAAAACCCTGCGTTATCAATAGCTTACCTATCAATTGGTAAGGCCATACCAATTCACCAACCGGTCTCGGTCCGTGACGTAGTACTCAGATACTTTATATAATTCGTATACGGTCGATATACGTTCTAGCACGTACAGAAAGACACCCGCAGCGGACCGCATCACACGGCACTCGGTGCGGTCTCACGGTGCCCGATCCTGCGACGGTGTTCCCACCCCACCAGGGTGGGACGCGCCGGTCTTTCTGCCTTTTGGTGTGCGCAGCGCGTGTCGGCCTCGGGCCACCGCACTGCGCCGTGAGCAGCTCGACATCGCGATGGCCAACCCACATACCGGATCTGCCTGGTGGTCGAACGCCACCGCCACCACGCTCGCCTCGGGCGTGCTGTTCGGTGTGGTCGCGCTCACGCTCTTCGCCCCCGTGACCCTCGGCACGGCCCTCGACTGGCTCAACGGCGCCATCATGTCGACGGTCGGCGCGGGCTACGTGTGGTTGCTCGCGCTGACCACCCTGTTGTGCGCCGTTTTGCTGTTGTGGCCCGGTGCCGGTCGACTGCGCTTGGGCCGATCAGGTGATCTGCCCGACTACAGCTTTGGTTCGTGGGTCGCGATGATGTACGGCGCCGGCCTGAGCGCCGCGTTGATCAAGTGGTCGATCGCTGAACCGGTCGAGTTCATGCACGCCAACCCTGACCTGATTCAGCAGGCCGTGGCCCCCGACACCACGGAAAACATGCGCATGGCAATGAAGTGGGCGTTTCTGCACTGGGGATTCGGTGCCTGGTCGAGCTACGCGGTGCTCGGTCTGGCCCTCGCCTTTGTCTGTCACCGACGCGGTTTGCCGCTCAACCTGGTCTCGCCCCTGCGCTGCTTCCTCGGCGACGCCACCGCGCGACGCCTGAGCACACCGGTCAACGCCCTCACGATTGTGTTGTGCGTGATTTGCGTGATGCAGATACTCCACTTCAGCATCGACCAGGTGCACGCGAACCTGGCCTTGCTCGGGTCCGAACTCGGCGTCGCCGTGCCCGATGCATCGGCGACCACGACGGCCGTCATGACGGTGCTGGCCGTGGGCCTTGGCAGCCTGTGCATTGCGAGCGGATTGCAGCGTGGTGTCCGCTGGATGGCGAACTCGAGCCTGGTCACCAGCGCGGTGTTGCTCGCCCTGCTGCTGACCGCGTCGTCGTTCAACGGTTTCAAGGCCCTGGTGATCTGCATCACAGACTACCTGGTGGCGCTGCCCGACATGGCCGTGCGCATCTGGCGTGGTGACGCGCTCGCAGCAGACCACAGCGTGCAACTTTCCGCCTGGCAGCTCGAGTGGTCGCTGTTTCACTGGACCTGGTGGATTCCGTTCACCGTCTTTGTCGGTTTGTTCATGGCCCGCATTTCCCGCGGCCGCACCGTGCGCGAATTCGTCCTGGGCGCCATGGTCGTGCCCTCCTTTCTGTGCTGGGTCTGGTTGACCTGGGCCGGTGGCACCGCCATTGACCTCGCCATGCACTCGGGCGGCGGCGCCTTCTGGGTCGGTGTGGAGAACGACCACAAGCTGTTCGTCCTGATCGCCAACCTCTTCTCCCCCGACGCTGCGATCGCGCTGTGCACGCTGGTCGTGGTGATGTTTCTGATGTACTCGATCACCTCGGTGAATGCGGTACTGTGGGTTGTCAGTGGCCTTGCCACACACGGCCGTGTCGCGCGCACAGCGCCGCGCAGCCACCTGTACTGGGCGGCCGTGTTGGCCGGGCTCGTCTGGGTCACTCACCAGCACGGTGCGGTTGCGGCTATCCAGGCGCTCGCCTGCGTCGCAGCGCTGCCGGTTTCGGTGTTGATCGCCGCAAACGCCCTGGCCTTGTGCAAGAGCGTGCTGGAAACCACCGGGGCACCCTGGCGCCCGTTTGCGCGACGAGACACGATCCTCGTCGGCGGCGACCACTGAATCGGGTGTTGCCGGACGGTCGCTACGGGGCCGGCTCGAACACCGAGACGTAGCTGTCGCGAAGCAGATTCTTCTGCACTTTCCCCATCGTGTTGCGCGGCAACTCCGACACGACCGCGTAGTGCTTGGGCTGCTTGAAACGCGCGATCTCGTCGCGGATGCGCGCGGCGATGGCATCGCAATCGAGCGTGACACCCTGCTCGGCCACCAACACCGCCACCACCCCTTCACCGAAATCCGGGTGTGGCGCCGCGATCACCGCAGACTCGAGCACACCCGCCTGCTCGTCGAGCAGCAACTCCACTTCCTTGGGGTAGATGTTGTAGCCGCCCGAGATGATCAGGTCCTTGCCACGGCCGACAATGTGCACATAGCCGTCGTCGTCCACCCGACCGAGGTCGCCGGTGATGAAAAAGCCGTTGTCGCGCAGCTCCTCGGCGGTTTTCTCGGGCATGTTCCAATACCCCGAGAACACGTTGTCCCCCCTGACCTCGATAACACCCACCTCACCGGCGGGTACCGTGTCCTCGCTGCCCGGGACACACACGCGCAGGTCTACCCCCGACAATGGCAGGCCGACCGTGCCAGGCCTGCGGTCTCCGTCATAGGGGTTCGAGGTGTTCATGTTGGTCTCGGTCATGCCGTAGCGCTCGAGAATGCGGTGGCCGGTGCGCTGCTCGAACTGCTTGTGGGTTTCGGCCAGGAGCGGCGCGCTGCCGGACACGAACAAGCGCATGTGGGCCGTCGCCTCGCGTGTGAAGGCGTCCTGGTCGAGTAAGCGGGTATAGAAAGTCGGCACCCCCATCATTGCGGTGCAGTCGGGCAACCAATGCAGCACACGCTCGGCGTTGAAGCCGGGCAGAAACACCATGCGGCAGCCGGCGAGCAGACAGATGTTGCTGGCGACAAACAGGCCGTGGGTGTGAAAGATCGGCAATGCGTGCAGGAGCACATCGTCCGCGCCGAACTGCCAGGCATCGACCAGCGTGCGCGCGTTGGACAGCAGATTGGTCTGGGTGAGCATGGCACCCTTGGACCGTCCGGTGGTGCCCGAGGTGTAGAGGATCGCAGCCAGGTCATCCCCGCTGCGCGGTGCCACCACCGCGCAGGGTTCGGCACCCGAGGCCAGCGCGCCAAGCGTGCCACCGCCCGCGTCGTCCAGCGTCAACACGCGCGCACCGTGCCGCTCGGCGGTGGCCGACAACGCCTCGGCGCGCTCCGGTGCCACAACGACCACACGCGGCCCCGCGTCGCCGATGAAATAGTCGAGTTCGTTGGCAGTGTAGGCGGTGTTGAGCGGCAGGAACACAGCACCCGCCTGCACACAGCCGGCGTAGAGCGCCAGCGCGTGCGCGGACTTGGCGACCTGCACCGCCACGCGGTCGCCGGGCTGGACGCCGGCGTCGAGCAACACCTGCGCGAGTCGCGCAGCGCAGGTGGCGAAATCACGGTGACGCCACACCGCGGCGTCATCCAGCACCAGGAACGGAATATCGCTGTCGCGGTGGGGCGCGAGCAGCGCATCAAACAGGGGATTCGTCACGGCACTGTCCGAGGTTGTATTGCGGGGTCGGTTCGCTATTCTACGACGAAGTCGGCAGAACCCCGACAGCAACCCACGCCTCGGACCATGAAATTTTCGCTACAGTTGTCGTCCTACCACCCGGACAAAGCCAGCGGTGGCGCGGCGGTGTACGCCGACATGCTGGAGCAGGCACGCTTGGCAGACCGCCTCGGCTACGACGCCGTGTCGATCACCGAGCACCACCTCATCAACATCCTGATGATGCCGGCGCCGCTGGTGTTCGCGACCCGCATCGCCGCAGAAACGGCGCACCTCAAGATCCTGACGTCGGTCGTCGTGCTGCCCTTGCACGACATGCGCACCTACGCCGGCGAGGTGATCGTCACCGACATGCTGACCGACGGCCGACTCTTGCTCGGCGTCGGTCGCGGCGCCTTCGGCTTCGAAATGGACCGGCTCGGCACACCGCTCTCGATCAGCCGAGCGAAATTCGACGAATCGCTCGAGGTGTTGCAGGCGCTGCTCACGCGTGAGGAGGTCAGCTGGAACGGCGAGTTCTACCGATTCGAGCCGCTGACCGTGATGCCCCGCCCGCGGACACCCGAGGGTCCGGCCTTGATGATGGCCGTCATGAACCCTGAAGGTATCGAGGCCTGCGCACGACGCGGCTTTCACATCCAGACAACACCGCTGGCGGGCAACCACGGCTTGCTGGTCGATCAGGTGGCGGCGTTTCACCGCGGCAAGGCCGCGCTCGGGGAGCGCGGTCGGGACCTGAGTCTGTCACTGTCCCGCGTCGCGTTTCTCAGCCGCAATCCGGCCGACCGTGCCGCCAAGCTGGCCCTCGCCGAGGCCTACTACAGCCGGTTCGACAACGTCTACACGGGTCCCGGGCAGGTCACTGCAGGCATGATCGACCCGCTGCCGCGCAGCCAGAGCCTGACGGAGCTGGCCGAGAGCCTGCTGATCGAGGACGCCGGTGAGATGGTTGATCAGCTCGGTGTCTACGCCGAGCTCGGCATCGACCGCGTGATCCTGAACATGAATTTCGGCGCGTCGCAGGCCGACACGCTCGACAACATCCAGCGCTTCGCCGACGAGGTGATGCCGCATTTCGCCGAGGAGTCCTGAGCCATGCCCGTGATCCAAGTCCAGTTGTTCGAGGGCCGCACCGTCGAACAGAAACGCGCCCTGGTGCGCGAGTTGACCGATGCCCTGGTCCGCACCTGCGGCGGTAACGCTGCAGCTGTGCACGTGGTGATTCAGGACGTCAAAAAAGAGAACTGGGGCGCCGGCGGTGCGCTCTGCAGCGACACCTTTGCAGACTGACGGCGTGCAACACACTGTCGACTGCGACTACAGCGTCGAGGGCAGCGGGCCACCGCTGGTGCTGATTCACGGCATCGGCGCGGCCCGCGACGCCTGGCGCTTCGTGACGCCGGATCTCACCGCACACTTCACTGTAGTCCGCTACGACCTGCGCGGCCACGGCTCGTCGCCGCCGGCCGAGCCCGGTTTCGGCCTCGAAGAGCTCGTCAACGACCTCGTGTCGGTGTGCGACCGAGCCGGCTTCGACGCGGTGCACCTCGCAGGCCACTCGCTCGGTGGCATGATCGCGCCCGCCTTCGCGCGACGCAACCCGGCGCGGGTGAGGAGCATGAGCCTGCTCTCAACAGCCGCGTTTCGCACAGCCGATGACCGCGCCAAGGTGGCGGCCGTGGTCAAGGCGATGACCGAACAGGGTATTGCGGACGTCTTGCCGACACTGACCAACCGCTGGTTCACGGACGATTTCATTGCGGCAAACCCGGCCGTCGTCGAGCGGCGCATGGCGCAGGTGATCGGCACCGACGCGGCGACATTCCTGAACGTGTTCCACATCTACGCCACAACAGAAATGCAACCCTGGATCGCTGACATCGAGACTCCGGCTCTGGTGCTGACCGGCGAACACGACGGCGGCTGCCCACCCCGCCTGAATGCACAGATTGCCGACGCAATGCCCAACAGCAGCCTGGTTGTGCTCGACGGGCTGAAGCACGCTGTGCAGCTCGAGGCACCGAAACGCGTCGCGGCTGCGGTGCGCGATTTCGCCTCGCGCCACCCCTGACACGGCAGGGTCAATGCGCCGTATACTGAGCCATCACCGAAGAGCCGCGCAGCCATGACCTACGACCCCGACAACATCTTTGCCAAGATCCTGCGCGAGGAGATCCCGAGCGAGCGGGTATTCGAGGACGAGCACACACTCGCCTTCATGGACATCATGCCCCGCGCCGACGGCCACCTGCTGGTCATCCCCAAGCAACCGGCACGAAACACGCTCGACGCCAGCCCCGAGCAACTGGCCCAGGTGATGACGACCGTGCAGCGCCTGTGCCACGCGGTGATGCGCGCGTTTGACGCCGAGGGCGTGACACTGCAGCAATTCAACGAAGCCGCCGGCGGGCAGGAAGTCTTCCACCTGCATGTCCATGTGCTGCCACGGCACGCGGGCGTCCCGCTCAGGCCACCGGGTCAGATGGGCGACACCGACGCCATCAAGGCCCACGCCGCCCGCATCCGCGCTGCCCTGGACTGAGCGCACGCCGCACGACCGGGTGCGACAACCCGCCATGCGCCGACCCGCGCTGGCGTCCTCGCGTACTGCGAAAGGCGTCACCGCCCGCGCGGCCCGTCGCGCGTCGCACACCGATCGGGCGACGACCGTCTGATCGAGGCCCAACCCGACGCCGCCGCGGCGGTCCGCTTGCCCCCAGTGCGCTGTGCGCCCGTCCCGGTGGCAGGCCGGCGACGCGTGCGAGCGCCACGGCGTGGGAACCGCGCTGAGGCCAGTGTCGCCAAGCTGTCGATCCGCCCCGCACCGGGCACCGTGCGGGGTGCAGGGCTCAGAGACCGAGGCAGCTGCGCAAGCAGAGCACCCGGTCACCCACCCCGTTGCTACCCCGCACGCGGCAATGTCGACGACGTCGCGTATCGACGCCGACGCACCCGAAACGCAGAGCGGTCGGGCGCTGACCGGCGGCAGCATCAAAAGCGCAGCCAAGAGCCAACCCGTGTTGCGCATCGCACAGTCCCGTGCAGCAGATGACCGGCACAGCCTGACCCAGGCAGCGGCATGGCACCGGACCGGCAACGCTGCCTGGGCACCGATTGTGGCACGGCTCGCTGGCCGCGCATCGTGTGTGCGACACCCGAACGACGAAACGCGGAGTGCTGTGCCGGGAACACAGCGACATCTGGCAGACTGTGCAGTCCCCCGTGAGCTCAAACGCCGATTCCATGGACCCGTTGCAAGCCGCCAAGCGCACCGTACAGCGTTACCAGGCCGACCTGGCCACCGCACCGATCGAGGCCTTGCCCGCCGTGTTGGCCAGCCACACCACCGCGGACTACCGGTGGCGCGGCAGCTACCCGTTTCGCGAATTCGACACGGTAACGGCCGCCGCCGAGGCCTTCTGGCAGCCACTCGCCGGCAGCTTCACCCGCCTGCAACGGCGCGAGGACATCTTCATCGCCGGGGAGAACCTCTACGGCGACGCGGGTGAGATCTGGGTCATGAGCATGGGCCACTTCGTCGGCCTGTTCGACGTGCCCTTTCTTGGCATTCAGCCAACCGGGCGGCTGGCGCACCTGCGGTACGCCGAGTTTTCGCGTATCGACGCCGACCGTATCGCCGAGACCGGGCTGTTCGTCGACCTGATCGGTCTCATGCAACTGGCCGGCTGCAACCCCGTACCGCCGGCAACCGGGGTGCACTTCGTCTACCCGGGACCGCGCGACCACGACGGCCTGTGCCTGACACCGCAGTCCCCGACCGAGTCGGAAAAAACCCTGGCCGTGCTGGACCGCATGGTCGAAGACCTTCGGGCGTTGAACGAGAGCGGGTCGATGACGTGCGCGCCGGAGGTGCTCGAGCGCAGCTGGACCGAGGACATGATCTGGTACGGTCCTGCCGGCATTGGCGCCACCTACACGATTCCGCGGTACCAACAGCAACATCAGCTGCCCTTTCGCTCGCAATTGGCCGACAAGCAATTCGTCGGGCACGTGTGCCGTTTCGCCGAGGGCAAGTTTGCGTGCTTCTTCGGCTGGCCCAACCTCAGCAACACCCCCATTGGCGGCTGGATGGGACTGCCCGGTGGCCGCGTTACCGCGCAGATGCAGGTGGTGGATGTGTACCGACGCGAGGGCGACAGGCTCAGCGAAAACTGGGTCATCATCGACCTGCCGTGGTGGCTCGAACAACAGGGTCTGGACGTGCTCGCACGCAACCGCGAGCTGCAGTTCCCGCACGCGTGAAAGCCGCCGGCGCGTTGCCACCGCTTGATACACTCCGGTCTCCTGATTGAGGAAGTTCGCATGCGACAACCCGCCAACGAGTGCGTCGTGATCCGCTGTGACGGTCCGCGTGCCCATGTGCAACTCAACCGACCGGACAAACTCAACGCCGTCAGCCTCGACATGATCGAGGACCTGATCGAAGCAGCCGCCATCGTGCGGGCGGACCGAGCGATACGCTGTGTGGTCCTCGAGGGTGCTGGCCGCTCCTTCTGCGCCGGCCTCGATTTCCCCTCGGCCGCCACCGAGCCCAAGCGCCTCGCCCGGTTCTTCGCGAAAGTCGTTCGCCGCGACAACCACTTTCAGCGCTGCTGCATGGTGTGGCGCGACCTGCCCATTCCGGTGATCGCCGTGCTGCAGGGCCACTGCCTCGGCGCTGGCGTACAAATCGCCATGGCGGCCGACTTCCGTTTTGCCAAGGGTGACCTCGAGCTCGCCATCATGGAAGCCAAATGGGGCCTGGTACCGGACATGTCGGGACTGGTCAGCTTGCCGGAGTGCGTGCCGATGGACCAGGCCAAACGCCTGGCCATGACAGCCGACCCGGTGGACGCCGTCACGGCATTGCGACACGGCCTGGTGACAGAGGTGATCGACGACCCGCACGCCGCTGCCCGAGCGCTCGCAGATCGCCTGATCGAACGTTCCCCGGATGCCCTCGCGTTGACCAAGACCCTCTTTCACCGCACGTGGTTCAGTGGCGCACGCTGGTCGTTGCTCTGGGAAACGTGGTATCAGATGCGTCTCATGCGCGGCCGGAACCACCGTGTCGCCCGCGCGCGCGCCGCCGGCAAGGACAGGGCGTTTGTGCCCCGTGCGGTGCGCTGAACGATGGCCCTCACCGACCAGGACATCACCCGCCTGCGCGCCGACACCGCGGGGTGTGAAGCGCGAATCCACTTCAACAACGCCGGCGCCTCACCGGTGCCGAACCCGGTGCACGCAGCAGTCACGGCACACCTCGAACGCGAGTGCCAGGTTGGCGGCTACCGAGCCGAGGCCGAGGCAGCCGAGGCACTCGGCCGTTTCTACAGCAACTTTGCGACGCTGTTGAACGCCTCAGCCGACGAGATTGCCTACGTCGAGAACGCAACACGCGCCTGGGACATGGTGTTCTACGGTCTGAAGCTCGTGCCCGGTGACCGCGTCCTCACACACGGCGCCGAGTACGTGTCGAACTACCTCGGCATGTTGCAGGTGGCACAGACGCGCGGCATTCACATCGACATCATCCCGTCGGATGCACACGGGCAACTCGATGTCGGGGCGATGGACGCCCTTGTCACGCCTCAGACACGCTGCGTCGCCATCACCCACGTGCCCACCCAGGGTGGCCTGGTCAACCCCGCCGAGGCAGTCGGTCGGGTCGCGCGCCGGCACAAGCTGTTCTACCTGCTCGACGCCTGCCAGTCAGCCGGCCAGATCGCACTGGACGTGGAGGCGATCGGCTGCGACGCGCTCTCGGGCACCGGGCGAAAATTTTTGCGAGGTCCACGAGGCACCGGTTTTCTCTACGTTCGGCGTAGCGCACTCGACCGCATCGATCCGCCCTTCGTCGACCTCCGCGCCGCTCACTGGGAATCCGACGCACATTACCGACTCGCCGACGGCGCCCGGCGGTTCGAGAACTGGGAGAGCTACGTCGCCGGCAAAATCGGCCTCGCAGAGGCCGTGCACTACGCGTTGGACCTCGGCGTGGACGCCATCGCACAGCGCGTACAACACCTTGCGGGCACCTTGCGGCGGTCACTGAGCGATCTGCCGGGTGTGGCGGTTCACGACCAGGGGGAGACGCGCTGCGGCATCGTCACATTTGACAAGCACGGCACTTCTCCGGACAGTATCGCCAACGCACTCGAAGCTCAGTCCATGGCCGTGTCGGTGTCAACACTTTCGAGTGCACGCCTCGATCTCGGCGTACGCGGCCTCGAGAACCTGGTGCGCGCGTCCGTGCATTGCTTCAACACCGAAGCGGAGATCAGCCGCTTCTGCGACGCCGTCGCGGCACTCTGACCTGGACACCCAACGCCGATGCGCCACGCCCTGCCCACCCTGTCGCACCCCCGCACCGAACTGGTCGCCCACGTGACGCCGTGCACCCGGCTCAACCGCCTGTCAAAGCACTTCGGCATCGACTTGTGGGTGAAGCGAGACGACCTCGCCGGCACCACACTCGGCGGCAACAAGTCCCGACAACTCGAGTTCTACTTCGGCGCAGCGCAGGCCGCTGACGCCGACACCGTGCTGATCACAGGCGCAGTGCAATCCAACTTCGTGCGCACCACGGTCGCCGCGGCCAACGCGCTCGGCATGCGTGCGGTGGTGCAGCTCGAAGACCGCGTGGCCGGCATGTCGGACACCTACCACCATTCAGGCAATGCCTGGCTGACCGAGATGCTCGGTGCCGAGATCATGCGCTACCCCGAGGGGGAAGACGAGGCCGGTGCAGACGCGGCGCTGCGCGCGCGCGCTGATCGCCTCAGGGCCGAGGGCCATCGGCCCTACGTGATCCCGCTCGCCGCCGGGAACCCCCCGCTTGGCGCACTGGGCTACGTGCGCTCTGCTGCAGAGATCCACACCGCGCACCCCGACGTCGATGCCGTCGTGGTGCCCTCGGGCAGCGGCATGACGCACGTCGGCACCGTGGCGGGCCTGCGCGCCTGCGGCAATACAGCGCCGGTCATTGGCAGCTGCGTGCGGCGACCTGAGGCGGCACAGCGGGCCCGCTTGCGCCACACGCTCGATCACCTCGTGGAAATCGAGCCGACACTGCCACGGCTGCCCGACGCCGACATTCAGCTCTGGGACGGCGCACTGTCTCCCGGTTACGGCCGGGCCGGCGAAACCGCACTCGACGCCATGCGGCTGATGGGCTTGCACGAGGGGATGTTGCTCGACCCGGTGTACTCGGGCAAAGCGTTCGCCGCGATACCCGCTCTGCTCGAAGGCGGCACCGTGCGACCCGGCCAGAAAGTGGTGTTCGTCCACACCGGCGGGCTCGGTGGCCTGTTTGCCTACGCCGACTCGGTGTTCCCCGTCACCCCGGGTGGGCCCGATTCACAAGGGTGACCCCAGATCGGCAGCGCACCTGTCAGCGCGTGTCGTCGGGCGCAGGAAAGGCGTTGAATGCACCCGGTATGCCCCCCTGCGAGACCATCCGTGGGTGCATGGCGACATTCGAAAGCGCGGGATCGCGATCGAGCACCCGTGGACACAGCGCCGCCGGGTCGGACAGCAGCGCGGTCATTGCCTCGCTCGGCAACGGTGAGCTGACATACTCGCCTTGCACTTCGTCACACTGCAAGCCCTGGAGGAAGTGCAGTTGGGCCTCGGTCTCGACACCCTCGGCAATGACACGCAAGCCGAGGCTCTGGGCCATCGCAATGATCGCGCTGACGATCGCGGCACTGTGCTGGGTGTCCAGCAGGTCGGCAATGAAACTG
Organism: Pseudomonadota bacterium; assembly: GCA_039196715.1. Lineage (NCBI taxonomy): Bacteria > Pseudomonadati > Pseudomonadota > Pseudomonadota bacterium. Next base: position 64,021 of record JBCCUP010000006.1, on the reverse strand, counting down.
CGGTCGATCTTCACCCGCGTCAGCGGAAAGTGCTTGAGGTAGCTGAGCGACGAGTAGCCGGTGCCGAAATCGTCGAGCGCCACGCTGCAGCCCATCTCGCTAAACTGCCGCAGGGTGCAGGCGGTGACCTGCGTGTCCTGCAAGAGAACGGCCTCAGTGATCTCCACTTCCAGCGCACTGGCTGGCACCCCGTGCCGAGACAGCTCGGCCGCCACGTCGCTGGCCAGGTCGGGGTTGCGAAACTCCACAGGTGAAAAATTCACCGCGACGCGCGGGCACGCCAGACCGGTCTCCCGCCAGGTAGCAAGCTGGCGGCACACCACAGCGAACAGCTGCTGGCTGAGCACACCCATCAGCCCGTTTCGTTCGGCGAGCTCGATGAACTGGTGTGGCGGCACGAAGCCGAAGTCCGGGTGGTGCCAGCGCGCGAGCGCCTCGACGCCCTGCATGCAGCCAGTGCGCAGATCGACCTTTGGTTGGTACTGAACCGTCAGCGAATGGCTGTCGAGCGCATCATGCAAGTCCGACTCGAGGCGCAGACTCGCGACCATGCGATCGTTGATCGAGGCATCGTAGAAGCGAAAGTCACGGCGCGTGTCTGTGTCGATGATGTCCTGGACCGCACTGCTCGCTGCTTTCAACAGCGCCTCAGGCGCAGCGCCGTCACCCGGGAACACACTGACGCCGGCGCGCACATCGAGATGGTAGCTGTCGCCCTCGACTATCAGCGCCGCGTCGAACACCCGAAGGATGCGTTGCAGCAACGTCTGTACGATCTCGGTGTTGCCAAGATCCGTCAACAGAATCACCACTTCGCCGCCTTCCAGGCGCGAAATGCTGAACATCAGCTCTTCGTTCTCCGCAAGCGTGACGGTGTCGGTGTCGCGCAGTTGGTTCTGGATGCGCGAGACCGCCAGTTTCGTGAGTTTTTCAGCCACCGCATTACCCATGGTGTTGGCCACGCGCAGCAGTTTTTCCAGGGTCAGCACGACGACCGCGAATTCGGTGCCTTGCCGTCGCGATCGCTTGATCGACTGTTCGATGCGGTCGAACAGCAGCACGCGTCCGGGCAACGCACGGTTGGCCGACTCGGCGATGTACCGGAGTTCGATGTCGAGCTCGGGCGATGCGCCAGGCAGCCCGAGCTCGAGCCCTGCAAGGCCGCTCAAGTCGACCGCGTCGAGGTCTGCGTCGGGCTCTTCGAGCACGACCACCGGCACGGCGGCCGAATCCGCAGCCTCAGCGCCCGTGTCATCGATGCCGGTGGCCGTGACCGAGGCAAGGGCCGTCGACCAGGCAACCACGCGGTTGCGTCCGGTGTTCTTGGCCTCGTACAAGGCCAGGTCTGCTCGCTCGACCAACTCCTGCGGCGACTGGGTGGTACCCTCCAAAGTCGCGACACCGAAACTCGACGTGACCTGTAACGCGTCGTCGGTAAAACGCGCACCGTCGCCACGCTCCACGGCCTGGCGCATCCGGTCGGCAACTTCGAGGCACCCGTCGGCGTTGACGCCGGGCAACACGACACAGAACTCTTCCCCACCCAGGCGACCCACCAGGTCGTTCGGCCGGGAATGCCGCGTGAGAATGCGCGCGAGCATCTTGATCACCTGGTCGCCGGCGGCGTGACCGAAGCGGTCATTGACCGATTTGAAGTGGTCGATGTCGACCATGATGCAGCTGAGCGGATGCCCTGCACTCCGGGCCTCGTCGATCAACGCACCGAACCCGTCGAACAACGCACGGCGGTTGAGCGCTCCGGTCAACGAATCGCGGGTTGCCAGCACGTGCAAGGCCCGGTTTTGTCGGGTGATCTCGCGCTGGCTGTGCTCGAGTTTGTCGAGCGTCTTCTGCAACGCCTCGTTCTTGACCTCGACTTCGGTGATGTCATCGAAGGTCACGAGGGCGCCACGCACGTCCTCACCGTCCGCACCGATCGGCGTGGCATTGACCACGAAATGAAAAGCCTCACCCGCCGCCGTGCGCAACGCCAACGGCGCGCCCTGTACTGTTATTCCGTGTTGTACGGACGCCAGCCACGGCAGTTCGACCGGCTCGCCGTCGCTGTCAACCCAGTGCAAGTCTCCGCTACGACGCCCCATCAGTTCCGCGACCGGCCAGCCAGTCCTCTTCGCGAAGGCCGCATTGGCAAACAGAATGTGGTCGTCCTCGTCGACAATCACGAGCCCCTCGGAGAGGGTATTGAGTGCCCTGCCGACGCGCGACGGGATGATCGCGTCCGGGTCGAGTTCGCGCAGGATGCGGCGCAGGTACAGAAAATAGGCAAGGAAACCCGACAGCGCGACGAACACCAGCGTCGCTGGCAAGGACTGCCGCCACGGGACCGCTCCGGCCCCGTCGGACAGGTCGACGAAGCGCAATTCCACGTCGCCCCAGCGTTCGCCTCCGGTGTATATCGGCACGCGCACCTGCGTTGGCACCGATGCTTCGCCGGGCTCGAGGGTCCAGTGTTGCGCGTGGTCGCCGAAGGCCATGAGCGCGGTGCCGGTGCTGTCCCGCAGTCCGGCCGAGCGCACGAGCTCGTTGCGCTCCACCGCGGCGAGCAAGGTCGGCTCGACCAGCGTGTGTGCGTCGTGGTGCAACGCGGCTGACACCTGGACAGCCAGCGACTCCGCGATCAGGTTGCGCGCGGTCAGGGCAGTGTCCCGTGTGCTGGGCACCAGACCGAGAAGGTCGGCGACCAGCAAAACCGAGACGGTGAGCATCACCAGTCCGAAACTGGTGCGCACCGAAGGAGACCTGTAAAAGCGTTTCATACGGCTCGTGCTGCTGACAGCTCGTAACATCCTGCCGCGTCGGGGTGACAACTGAACCCTTAGCGGCAGCGAAACGACATAATTCAGGTGTGATGAGACAGAGCCCGAGGCAACTCAACCGCAGCAACACGGCACTGATGGGCAGTCTCGGGGATCAACTGGCGTTGGCACTGTCCTCAACGCCGTCCCCGGGGGAAAACCACTCGCCGCAGTCGGCGTCGCACAGGTGACTCCTCGACGGGCGCTGGCACGGGATACCGGGCCACGCCACGCCGACCCCGCGGCCTAGCCGTCGCGCAACCGCGTTTCCAGGTGGTGACGCTGGATCTTGCCGGTGGTCGACCGGGGTATGTCTGCATGGGCGACAATGCGGTAGTCCCGCGGGTGCTTGTAGCGCGCCAACCCCTCGAGGCAACAGGCCTCGAGTTCGCCGACGGCGACCGCGCTGCCGTCGGTGACGATGAAGGCCACCGGCACCTCACCCCACGTGGGATCCGGCTGCCTGACCACCACGGCCTCCACCACCGCAGGGTGGAGCTTCAACACCCCCTCGACTTCCGCCGGGTAGATGTTTTCGCCACCGGACTTGATCAGGTACTTCACCCGATCGACATAGTCGAGCGTGCCATCGGGGTTGCGCCTGAGCACATCACCCATGTGAAACCAGCCGTCGCGAAAGTCGTGGAGGTTGGTCTCCTCGTTCTCCCAGTAGCCGCTGAACACCGTGGGACCACGCACGGCAACTTCGCCGGGTTCGCCAATCGGCACCGTCAAGCCCTCGGGATCGACCAACTTGATCTCACAGAACGCACTTTGCCGTTTGGCGAGGTTGCTGGGCGGGACGCCAATGTCCAACAGCGCGCCGGTGGCAGGCGGGAAGCCGGTTTCGGTCGCACCGAAAGTGTTGAGGTACGGCGCGTCGAGCGCCGCCGTGATCGCTGCAATGTCATCGGCCGGCACGAGGTCGGCCATGGCACCACAAATGCCCACCCCGACCACCTTGGCCTCGCGGGCACGCAAGCGCGAGGCGAAGTCACCGACCATACCGGGCATCACGATCAGGTAGCGCATCGGCACGGCTTCGAGCAGGTCGATCAGCCGATCGGCGTCGTAGCCGTCGACCGGGTAGACCGTGCCCCCCGACATCAGGGTGGCGAGCATATGGTCGGTCGAGGCCATGTGGTACATCGGCGCCCAGGCGACAAAATTGTCCCCGATCGGTACGTCCATCTCCGAGCGGTAGCATTGTGCCCTCGCGACCATGGCACGGTGAGACACCAATGCCCCCTTCGGCAAGCCGGTGGTGCCGCTGGTGTAGAGGATGATCAGACCGTCTTCGCCACCCGCCTCGATGTCCACGGGTTCGCCGAGGTGTGCGGCGAACGCCGCATCGAGCTCGGCTCCGATACGCAAGCACGGCACATCGAGTCCGTCAATGGCGGCGATTGCATCATCGAACTCGGCTTGCAGGATCAACAGCCTCGGGCTGACCAGGGTGATGCAGTGCGCGAGCTCGCGTGTGCCGAGACGCCAGTTCAGGGCCGCGGTGATCGCGCCGCACTTGGCCGCAGCGAGTTCAAGCTCGACGTATTCGAGGCAATTTCGTGCCAGAAGCGCAACCCTGTCACCACGCACGAAACCGCGCGCGCGCAGCATGGCCGCCATGGCGTTACTGCGCTGCTCACACTCCCGGTAACTGACACGTCGCCCGGCCTCGACAATGGCGGGGTGCGCCGGGTTGGCTTCCGCACGCGAGCGGAACAGCCCGCCCACGCTGGCCGCGCCCGCTTTCCGAATGCGGCTTGCTTCACGCTGATTCATCCCGTCACCGTCATGCTGCGATGCCGCGCATTGTGACGGTGACGGGAATTCCGCCGCAAGCAGCAAGCGGCATCAGGCGGACTCGGCGTAGTCCTCCAGCGGAGGGCACGCGCACACGAGGTTGCGGTCGCCGTAGACGTTGTCAATCCGCGACACCGGCGGCCAATACTTGGCCTGGGCCTGCTGTACCCCAGCTGGAAACGCGCCCTGCTGACGGCTGTAGGGGCGAGTCCAGTCGTCCGCGAGCAGGTCACTCGCCGTGTGTGGTGCGTGCCGCAGCGGGCTGTCTTCGGCCGCGTAGGCACCGTTGCGGATCGCGTCGATCTCCTCTCCGATGGCCAGCATCGCATCGCAGAAGCGGTCAACCTCAGCCAACGACTCGCTCTCTGTCGGCTCGATCATCAGCGTGCCCGCCACTGGGAAGGACATGGTCGGCGCGTGAAAACCGAAGTCGATCAGGCGCTTCGCCACGTCATCGACCGTCACGCCAAGCTCGTCCTTGACCGGCCGCAGGTCGATGATGCACTCGTGCGCCACGCGGCCGTTGTCATCACTGTAGAGCACCGGGAAAACGTGACCAATGCGCCGCGCAATGTAATTCGCGCTCAGCAGCGCCACTGCGCTCGCCTGACGCAAGCCCTCGCTGCCCATCATGCGCAGGTACATCCAGACGATCGGGAGGATGCTCGCCGAGCCGTAGGGGGCCGCCGCGACGACACCGGTTTGGTCACCCCAGGCACGGTGCCCCGGCAGGAAGGGCGCCAGGTGTGCCTTCACACCGATTGGCCCGACACCCGGCCCACCGCCACCGTGCGGAATGCAGAAAGTCTTGTGCAGGTTGAGGTGCGACACGTCTCCGCCGTACTCACCCGGTGCCGCCAATCCCACCTGCGCGTTCAGGTTCGCGCCGTCGATGTACACCTGGCCACCCGCCGCGTGAACGCGGTCGCAGATGTCGCGCACGGCTTGCTCGAACACGCCATGGGTGGACGGGTAGGTGATCATGATGGCCGCGAGCTGCTCACGGTGCGCGTCGATCTTGTCTTGAAGGTCCGAGACGTCGACGTCGCCGCGGTCGTCGCAAGCCACCACCACCACGCGCATGCCGCACATCTGGGCACTCGCCGGGTTGGTGCCGTGCGCGGACTGCGGAATCAGGCAGACGTCACGGTGGTGGTCACCGCGCGAGGCGTGGTAACGCTGAATGGCCAACAGACCGGCGTACTCACCCTGACTGCCAGCATTGGGCTGCAGCGACATCGCATCGTAGCCAGTGCAGGCACACAGCCAGGCTTCGAGGTCGTCGATCAGGCTGGCGTAGCCGGCCGTCTGCGAGGTTGGCGCAAAGGGGTGCACCCCCGCAAACGCCGGCCAGCTGACCGGCATCATCTCGCTCGCCGCGTTCAACTTCATGGTGCACGAGCCCAGCGGAATCATCGCACGGTCGAGCGCGATGTCGCGGTCGGCCAACAGCCGCAGGTAACGCATCATCTCGGTTTCGCTCTGATACCGGTTGAACACGGCCTGCGTGAGTGGCCGGTCACTGCGAAGGAGCGCAGTTGCAATTTGTGGTGCGGCCACCGCACAGGAAACCGGCGCAACGCCACGGGCTGCCGCCAGCGCGGCAAGCAAGGCGTCGAGCTCGTCCCGGGTCACGGTTTCATCGAGCGCAATGCCAACCCCGCTGTCGAGCGGACGCAGGTTGAACCCGGCGTCTTCGGCGGCCGTCAGCAGCGCCTCGGCATCGTCAGCCGCAATCGTCACGGTGTCGAATCGGTCAGCCTCGTCGACCGCGAAACCGAGCGCCCGCAACGCATTGACCAGGCTTGCGGTTTTTCCGGCAACGTCAGTGGCAATCTCACGCAGGCCGCCAAAGCCGTGGTAGCAGGCGTACAACGTCGCCATGATCGCAAGCAGCGCCTGCGCAGTGCAGATGTTCGAGGTCGCTTTTTCACGTCGAATGTGCTGCTCGCGCGTCTGCAGAGCCAGGCGGTAGGCAGCCCGCCCGGCCGCGTCGATGGATTGCCCTACCAGACGCCCCGGCAGGTTGCGTTTGAGTTTGTCGGTCGCGGCGAGAAACCCCGCATGCGGTCCGCCAAAGCCCAGTGGCACGCCAAAGCGCTGTGCGCTGCCGACTGCGATGTCGGCACCCCACTGCCCGGGCGGGGTCAGCAGTGTGAGCGCCAGCAGGTCGGTCGCGGCGATCACCAGAGCGCCGGCGTCGTGCGCGGCCTTCGCCAGCGCGCTGCAGTCACAGACGCCGCCGGTGGTGCGTGGGTACTGCAACAGCACGGCGAAGGCGTCGCTGGCGTCCACACCGTCGTCGTCGTCGAATTCGACAACCTCGATACCCAGCGGTGTCGCACGGGTACGCACCACGTCGAGGGTTTGCGGGTGGCAGTGGCGCGAGACCAGAAACCGGTCGCGCCCGCGCACCTGGCGGTGGGCAAGCGCCATCGCTTCAGCCGCCGCGGTCGCCTCGTCGAGCAAGGACGCGCCGGCGACGGCCAGCCCGGTGAGCTCGGTGACCAGCGTCTGAAAGTAGAACAGCACCTCGAGCCGGCCTTGCGATATCTCGGGCTGATACGGCGTGTAGGCGGTGTACCAGCCCGGGTTCTCGAACACGTTCCGCGCGATCACAGGCGGCGTGTGCGTGCCAAAATACCCCTGCCCGATCAGGCTGCGAGCAACCGTGTTGCCGCAGGCTTTATCGGCGAGCTCTGCAAGCGCAGCAGGTTCGTCGAGTGGTGGCGGCAACTGCATGGTGTCCTGCCGACGGATCGACGCCGGCACGATCTGCTCGATCAGGGCGTCCAGGCTCAACACGTCGAGTTTCGCCAGCATCCGACGCTGATCAGCGTCGCTTGGCCCGATGTGACGCTTGAGAAAGGGGGAAACAGACTCGCTCATCAGCCGATGCTCGCCTGATAGCCGTCGGCGTCAAGCAACGCGTCCGCCTGAGACGCGTCGCTCGGCTCGATCACGAACAACCAACCGTTCTCGTAGGGCGCGTCGTTGACCAGTTCCGGGCTGTCGGCCAGTTCGCCGTTGACCTCGATCACGGTGCCACCGACCGGTGCGTAGATGTCGGACGCGGATTTCACCGACTCGACCACGGCGATCGCTTCGCCGGCCTCGACCACACGCCCGACCTCCGGCACCTCGACGAACACCACATCACCGAGCTGGTCTTGTGCGTAGTCGCTGATACCACACGTTGCACGCCCCTCTTCGAGTTTGCACCACTCGTGGCTCTCGGCGTATTTCAGATCCGATGGCAAGTTCATGTTCCCCTCTCCTCGTTGCTTGGCAGTGTGGATTGGCCGTTCCTCACAAAGGGAAACGGCACAACCGTGACCGGGACGTGACGCCCCCGAATGTCAACGTTCAAGGTCTCTCTGCAGGGATGCTCGACACGGGCGAGCGCGACCGAACGCGCGGTCGTGGGCGAGAATCCCCCGCTGGTAATCTGACCAATATGGCGATCGCCGTCGTAGACGTCCTGGTGGCCGCGCAGCACCCCACGGCCGTCCAGCACCAGCCCGACCAACTGCCGGGTGACGCCGTCCGCGCGCTGGCGTTCGAGGGGTGCACGACCGATAAAATCCCGATCCGGATCCGACCAGTCAACCGTCCAACCGAGGCGCGATTCGAGCGGCGTGACGCCGTCGTCGAGATCGTTGCCGTAGAGAGCCATGCCCGCCTCGAGCCGCAGCGTGTCGCGCGCGCCGAGACCCGCAGGGCTGACTCCCTGCGCCAACAACGCCTGCCACAGAGCATCGGCGTCGGCAGCCGGCACAGCCACCTCGAAACCGTCTTCACCGGTGTAGCCGGTGCGCCCGACAAACACGTCGCCGTGCTCGATCGCCTGAAACCGGTCGAGCGCTGCGGCCTGCCGTCCGACGTCCGACGCCAGCGCAGCGACTGCCTTGTCAATCGCCTCGGGCCCCTGCACGGCCACCATGGCGAGCGCATCGTCAGAGGTGAGCGCGACCTCGAAGTCCGCCGCCACCTGGGCCATCCAGGCAGCGTCCGACTCGCGTGTGGCCGCGTTGCTGATGACGCGGTAGCGGTTGTCGCCGAAGCGGTAGGCAATCAGGTCGTCGATCACACCGCCGTCCGGGTTGAGCATGCAGCTGTAGAGCGCGCGTCCATCGGTGTCGAGTTTCGCCACGTCGTTGCCGAGCAAACGGCGCAGGAACGCGGTCGCACCCGCACCCTCGACCGACGTGTGCGCCATGTGCGAGACATCGAACATACCGGCGTGACGGCGCACCGCGTGGTGCTCATCGACTTGCGAGCCGTAATTGATCGGCAGTGCCCAGCCTGCAAAGTCCACGACCTTGCCACCGGCATCGAGGTGTTGTTGGTGCAGCGGGGTGTGTTGGGGCATCAGGTTTTCCGTTCGGGTCAGATGACCGACACGCCTGTGCGCGTCGCATCGCCCCTCTGTCCGGTTACCTGAGAGATTGAGCCGCTGACGCGGCCTTACCCCGTTGGCGGGCGCGTCTCGCGCCACTCTCCAGAGTCGACTGTTTCTGCAGGTCCGGGTACCTGAGCGTTTCCGGGCGGGTTGCGCCTTCGGCGGCTCGCAGTGCGAGCACTCTCCCTGCAGAACGTAACGTCGTCAGACAGTATAGGCCAAGCGCCGACGCCAGGCCAACACCCCCGGCACACCGACGCCGAGTACCAGCACCAGCACCACCGGGACATTGCCCCCGTTGACGTAGGGTGTCGTGCCCTCGCGTGGCTGCACGTCGACGTCGACCACCGCCTCGACGAAGGACGGCCCGCTCTCGCGCACCCGGCCGCGGTGATCCACCAGGGATGTGATGCCGGTGTTGGTGGCGCGCAGCTGGGGACGGCCGGTTTCGATGGTGCGCATGCGGGCGATCTCGTGGTGTTGCGCGGGCGCCCAGCTGTCGCCGAACCACGCGTCGTTGCTCACGTTGACCAGCAGATTGGCCACCGGCAGCTGGCGAATCAGCTCCTCCCCGAACGCGTCTTCGTAGCAGATCGACACCGCCACGCGGACGGGCCCGAGATGCAGCGGTTCGGGTTGTGTTGGACCGGCTGAAATATCCGACATCGGCACCGCGATGATCGCCGAGAGGGCGTCGAGCAACCCGCGGAATGGCAGGTATTCCCCAAACGGCACGAGGTGGTGCTTGCGGTACTCCGGCAAGGCCGGGTCGGTGATCAGCCGAACAGCATTGAACACGCGCCGCGTGTCCCAGTCGAAGGAAAAGCCGCCAATCAACCAGTGCCGTCCCTGCGCCACCAGGTCGTCGCGAAACCCGCCGATCACCGGCCCGACCTGGTCGAAGAACGCCGGCACCGCGGTCTCGGGCCAGACCAGCACATCGTAGTCGGCCCCGCCCTGCTTCGACAGGCTGACGTAGCGCGCCAGCGAGGGCACGAGGTTGTCGGGGTCGAATTTGATGCCCTGTTCGATGTTGCCCTGCACCATGCGCACCCGGAGCGGCTCCCCGACCGGCGAGGTGAACTCGAGCAGGCGGAGCTGTGCCGCGCCACCCGTGAACACGAGTGCCACAACCAGCGCCGCCGCTGACGCCCGGCCCACCGCCGGCCGGCTGCACAGGCAAGCGAGCCACGCGGGCAACAGCAGCAACAGCCACCCCGCACCGTAGACACCGACGACTGCCGCAGAGGCGTCGAGCGGGGTGTCAAGCGTGGCATAGCCGCTGACGAGCCAGGGGAAGCCGCCAAGAAACCAACCGCGGAACCACTCGACCAGCACCCACAGGGACGGCAGCGCGAGACAACGCGAGGCAAACGGCAACGGCCCGCCAAAGCCGCGCGCCCAGAGCCAGGCGAACAGCGCCGTGTAGAGCGCGGCAACGGCGATGAACGCCGCCGTGCCGAGCAGCGCCACCGCGGCGATCGCCTCGCCGAAGTAGCGCAGACTCTCGTACACCCAGGCCACTCCGACACCGAACAGGCCGAGTCCGAAAAGGTAGCCGCGCGCAGCGGCGCGCCGCGGTGCGAGGCCGTCGAGCGACCACCAGAACAGCACCAGGGCCACGACCACGGCGGGCCGAAAGCCGATCGGTGCAAAGCCCAAGGGGTAGAGCGCGCCGGCGAAAACGGCGAGCCCATCGCGCCAGCGGGAGTGGGGGGCGGGAAGCGTGATCATCTCGGCGTGCGACGCAGCAGGGCCGCCCGGCGGCCACCGCGGCGACCGAGTGCAGAACGGTTCAGCCCGGCTGGGCGGCCGGCATCACGGAGAGCGACTCGATGCGGCGCTTGTCGGCGGCGACCACCGCGAACTCCCAGCCCTGGAGCGCCACGGACTCGCCGGCTTCGGGCACGCGGCCAAAGGCGTGTGTCACCAGGCCGCCGATGGTGTCGAACTCCTCGTCGGAAAACGCCAGGCCGAGCAGGTCGTTGACGTCCTCGATCGGCGTCAGTGCCTGCACCGCATAGTGCTGTTCGCCCTGCTCGCGGATGTTCGCGTCCTCCTCGGTGTCGTGCTCGTCGTCGATGTCGCCGACAATCTGCTCAAGGACGTCCTCGATGGTGACCAGCCCGGCGACGCCACCGTACTCGTCGATCACGATCGCCATGTGGTTGCGGTTGTTGCGGAAATCCCGGAGCAGCACGTTCAGTCGTTTGCTCTCGGGGGTCAGAACCGCCTTGCGAAGGTGGTCCTGCATGACGAAATCGGTGCCCGCCGCGACGACTTTCAGGATGTCCTTGGCGAGCAGCACGCCGCACATCTCGTCCCGGCTCTCGCCCACCACCGGAAAGCGCGAGTGGCCCGATTCGATGACGGTTTCGAGGATTTCGGAGAACGGCGAGTCGGATTCCACGCAGACCATCTGGCCCCGAGGAATCATCACATCCCGCACCTGCATGTCGGCGACTTCGAACACGCCATTGATCATCGACAACGAATCGCCGTCGAGTAGCGCCCTTTCGTGTGCATCGGTCAGGATTTCGGTGAGCTCTTTGCGGTCTCGGGGCTCACCACCGAGTGCTTGTGCTATGCGCCCCACGAAGGAGCGCTGACTACTGTCGGGGTTGTCGTCAGCCATGGCTGTCGGTTGGGTGACCTCGTGTGTCGTCGTATGGGTTGCCGATGCCACGGGAGGCGAGCAGCTCACACTCGAGTCGCTCCATCTCCTCGGCTTCGGGGTCGGTTATATGATCGAATCCCCGAAGATGCAAGACACCGTGCACAATCAAGTGCACGAAATGGTCCCGAAGCCGCTTGCCCTGGGTGGCCGCCTCGGCTCGGGTCACGGGCAGGCAGACCGCAATGTCGCCGAGGGTGCGCGGCGCCTGGTCCTCGGGCAGCACGGCGAGCCACTCGGCCGGCAGCGCGTTCGGAAACGACAGCACGTTGGTGGCCGCGTCGCGCCCCCTGTGCTGGTGGTTCAGGCGCCGGCTCTCGGCCTCGTCGACGAGCCGGACGGTGCAGCCTGGCCCGGTCGGCGGCAACGCGAGTTCAGCGGCCTCGACGGCCAGTTCCACGCCGCCCGGCACATCATCGAGCGCGGTCGTGCCCCCCACCTGCACGCAGATGCGGCCCGTCCAGGTCTCGTGCACATCGGCGCGCTCGGGGTTCACGAGCTGCGCGAACCGCTCGCCTCGTCCGCGTCGTAGGCGTTGACGATCCGCTGCACCAGCGGGTGCCGCACGACGTCCCGGCTCGCGAAACGGACAAAACCCACGCCGTCGACGTCGGCCAGCACCCGTTTGGCGTGCACCAGACCGGAGCGGCGCTTGTCCGGCAGGTCAATCTGCGAGGTGTCCCCGGTCACGATTGCTTTCGATCCGTAGCCGATGCGGGTGAGGAACATTTTCATCTGTTCCTGCGTGGTGTTCTGGGCCTCGTCCATGATCACGCACGCGTGATTCAGGGTGCGGCCGCGCATGAACGCCAGTGGCGCCACCTCGATCACGTGACGATCGATCAGTTTGCCGACCCGCTCGAAGCCCAGAAACTCGTAGAGCGCGTCGTAGATCGGCCGCAGATAGGGGTCGATCTTCTGGCTGAGGTCCCCGGGCAGAAAGCCCAGGCGCTCGCCGGCCTCGACCGCGGGCCGCACCAGCACCAGCCGGCGCACCTGTTCGGATTCGAGCAACGAGACCGCGCACGCCACGGCGAGGTAGGTCTTGCCGGTGCCGGCCGGCCCCTCACCGAAACAGAGGTCGCGCGACTCGATCGTGCGCAGGTACTCGGCCTGGTTCTGGCTGCGCGCGCGGATCTGTTGCCGGCGCAAGCGCACAACCACCTCGCCGTCGGCGCTGTCGAGCAACTCGGCAGCCGAACGGTCTGCGGCCCGGTTGCCGACTTCGCTCAGCGCGAGGTGCACGTCTTCGCCGCGCACGTCGCGCTCGCCCGCGAGGCGGTAGAGCTGGCGCAGGATCTGCTCGGCTTGTGCCGCCGCATGCGGGTCGCCGTGGATTTCGAAGCGGTTGCCCCGGTTGGCAATGTCGACGTTGAGCGCGCGCTCGACGTGCTCGAGGTGGCTGTTGAGCTCACCGAGCAGGTTGATCAGGCGGTCGTTGTTATCGGGTTCGAGGGCGAAGGCCGCGGGTGCACTCTGGCTGACGTCAGGCGCTGGCAAGGTGGTGTTCCTGTCGGTAGGGGTCGTTCAAACCGATGAACTCGCCACGCAGCGAGTTCGGTCGGGCCTCGGTGATGCGCACGTCGACGAAGCTGCCGATCAGGCGCGTGTGGCCCGGGAAGTTGACCACGCGGTTGTTTTCGGTCCGGCCGGCCACTTCGGCCTGTCCGCGACGCGCCGGCCGGTCGACCAAGACGCGCTGCACCGTGCCGACCATCGCGTCGCTGATCGCTGCGGCCTGGCTGTTGACCTGGCTTTGCAAGCGCTGCAGCCGGGCTTTCTTCGCATCGGCCGGTGTCGGGTCGTCGAGTTGCGCGGCGGGAGTGCCCGGGCGCGCGCTGTAGATGAAACTGAAGGACTGGTCGAAACCGACCTCCTCGATCAACTTCAGTGTGTCCTCGAAGTCGGCGTCGGTCTCACCGGGGAAACCGACGATGAAATCGGAGGAGAGACAGATGCCGGGGCGCGCGGCCTTCAGCCGTCGAATCCGGCTCTTGTACTCCAGTCGCGTGTGGCCGCGATTCATCGCTGCCAGAACCCGATCAGATCCGCTCTGCACCGGCAAGTGAACGAAGCTCACCAGCTCGGGCACATCGGCGAAGGCGGCGATCAGGTTGTCGCTGAACTCGCGTGGGTGCGAGGTGGTGAAGCGGATACGATCGATACCCGGAATGGCGGCGACACGCCGAATCAGCGCCGCGAGATCGGCCAGGTCGCCGTCGAGGGTGTCACCCCGGTAGGCGTTGACGTTCTGACCCAGCAGGTTGACCTCGCGCACGCCCTGCCTGGCCAGGGAGACGACCTCGGCAATCACATCGTCGAGCGGCCGACTGATCTCTTCGCCCCGGGTGTAGGGCACCACGCAAAAGCTGCAGTATTTCGAACACCCCTCCATGATCGAGACAAAAGCGCTCGGCCCGTCGGCGCGCGGCTCCGGCAGGCAATCGAATTTCTCGATCTCCGGGAAGCTGATGTCGACCACGGGCGCCTGGCTGGCGCGCGCCTCGGCCACGAGTTCGGGGAGCCGGTGGAGTGTCTGGGGCCCGAACACCATGTCCACCTGCGGCGCGCGCTCGGCGATGTAGTCGCCTTCCTGACTCGCCACGCACCCACCCACGCCAATGATCACACCCGGTTTGCGCGCTTTCAGCGGCTTCCACCGACCGAGTTCGGAAAACACCTTCTCCTGCGCTTTCTCTCGGATCGAGCAGGTGTTGAGCAGCAGGATATCGGCCTCTTCAGGCGAATTGGTCAGCTCGACCGCGTCCGACTCACGCAGCACGTCCAGCATCTTGGCGGAGTCGTACTCGTTCATCTGACAGCCGTGCGTCTTGATAAACAGCTTTGTCATGGCGTTGGCATGGGTGTTTCAGCCCCACAGTTTACCGGCTTTGGCCCGGATCCGCGTGTCACGGCTGACAGTTTTTCACGCCATCGGACGTCGCTGTTCCAGGACGGTCACGCCCGCCGTCTGCAGACGCATCAGGAGGGCGGCGATGGCGGCAAACCAGTTCCAGGTGAACCGCCAATCGGAGTTGTGCAGGTGAAAGTTCGGCAGATTCCAGAGCGCCCAGCTCAGCATCACCGCACCGAGCAGCCAGCGCAACTGCCGGGCGTCGAGGCTCTGTCTCGGACTGTGCACCAACACGCCCCGGATCAGCGCAACCAACAGCAGAGCAACGGCCGCGCCGCCAACCACCCCGCCCTCGACCAGCACCTGGACGTAGGTGTTGTGCAGGTGCGGGTGGATGTGGAAATCCGGGTCCTGTTGCAGAAACACCGGCACAGCGGCGGGGCCGTGGCCCATCAGTGGCCGTTCCAGCCAGCGTTCGATGCCGTAGGCCGCCAGGAAAATCCGCCGGTCCGGAAAGATGTCCACCGAGCGGTCCATCTGCTCGAGCGAGAACCACCGAATGCCGACGTCGGAGGTCACGGAGACGCGGTGCTGAATCTTGTCATACGAACCGAGCACGACCACCGCCACGACGAGCGCCCCGGCCAACGCCGCGCTGCGGCGCAGCCGTGGCGTGGTGTGCTCGATCAGGTGACGGCGGCTCCACCACAGCAGGGACACCAAGCCGACCGCGGTGCAGATCCACGCCCCGCGCGACCCGGATGTCACGAGCCCCTGCAACAGCAAGGCGAGCGCCACGCACGCCGCGAACCAGAACACCCGCCGCCGGCCCGTCGACCCGATTCGACGCTGCGTCAGGCCGAGCAGCGCGACGCCGCAAATCAGGGCGAGCGTCGCGTGCATGCCGAAGGTCACATGGTGGGTGCCGAAGCCGAAGTGCTCGGTGTTCAGGAAGGTGCCTGCGAGGTCTCCGTAGTCGGTTCGGTGAAGCATGCGCACAACGACGGCGATGACCGGCACCCACAGGAGCCAGATCAGGTGCCGGCCAGCGTGCCAGAGGGCGACCGAGAGCGGAATGAACAGGGTCAGCTCGGCGTAGTGTCGGTAGGCCACCAGGGTGTCGACGAGCGGGTATTCCCCGCGCCACACCACCCAAACAGCGTGGCCGCACCACACCGCGAGGTACGCCAATGCGGACCGGATCAGCCACCGTGGCAGTGGCGGAGCGCTCGGGCGCACGCGAAGCCACCAGAACGCGAGCAGCAGCACGCCGAGCCAGTACACCCCGCCGCTGCTGCGGTAGGTGAAGGCAAAGAAGAACAGGCCGAACAGCAGCACGCCGTTAAGCCAGGTAGCGCGGGCACCGTCAAGGGCAGGCTGGGAGCGTGGCACGGGGCTTCCGGTGGCGGGGTTGAGCACATCGCAGCGACGCCGAACCCGAGCCGGTTCGGTCATTCGGTGCGCGTTCGGGGAGTATAGGCCAGTGGCACCGGGCGCCTGGCAGCGCAGCCGGCCGTGCTCAGTAGGCGTTCTTGTTGACGAAGCCGCGTATCAGCGTGAGACAGAGAATCTTGAGATCGAACAACAGCGACCAGTTGCGGATGTAATACAGGTCGTGTTCGATCCGCTTGGTCAGGTCCGTGTCCCCGCGCCAGCCGTTGATCTGCGCCCAGCCGGTGATGCCCGCCTTGACTCGGTGCTTCTGCATGTAGCCCGGCACCTCGTGCTTGAACTTCTCGACGAATACCGGCCGCTCCGGGCGGGGCCCCACGAGCGACATCTCGCCTTTGATGACGTTGAACAACTGCGGCAACTCGTCCAGGCTGGTTTTGCGCAGGAAGGCGCCGAAGGGTGTTGCCCGCCGGTCTTCCGGCTTGTTCCACACGGGCCCTGACACCTGCTCGGCGTTTACCGGCATCGTGCGAAACTTGTACATCTGCAGGGGCTTTCCGCCCCACCCCACACGCTCCTGTTGATACAAGACCGGGCCTTTCGATGTCAGCCTGATGCAGAGCGCGATGCACAGCATCGGCACCGCCGCGATCGCCAGAAACAGCGCCGCGAGTACACGGTCACCGATCTCCTTGAGCATCATCTTGCCGCCGTCGATCGGCGCCATGGCGAGGTTCAGCATCGGCAGGCCGGCCACGGTGGTCAGCGAGCCCCGCATCATGTCCGCGCCGGCCTGGTCGGGGGCATAGCGCACGCCGACAACAAAGCGGCTGAGCTTGTTCGACAGCGCCGACGTGGTTTCGGCGTCGCGCAAGGGCAGGGTCAGCCACACCTGATCGACGTGGTTGGCCTGCAGGTACTGCGCAATGTCGTCCCAGCGGGCCAGCACCGCGTTGTCGCCGGACTGTCCGGTGAACACCCGGCTGATGTGAAAACCGGCCCAGGGCGCGGCCCGAATCGCCCGCTCGGCACGCCGGCAGAGTGCGGGTGTGCCGATCAGCAAGACGTGTCGCCGATTGAATCCCGAGCTGCGTAGCCAACTCAGTGCGCTGCGGATGAGCACGCGCGAGCACATCAGACCGGTGAGCGTCAGCAGAAACCACAACCCGAACCAGACGCGCGAAAAGAGGTCGGTCGCGCCACTCATGACCGCCAGCACCATCAGCGAACCGAACAGCGCGACCACGGCAAAACCGAGGTTGCGCAGCTCGGACAGCACCCATTCACCGCGCCTCGGGCGATACAGGGACACCAGCGGAAAATACAGGGCTGACATTAGCACCGCAGCCATCAAGGCGGCGTAGTAATAGGAGTCTACCGGGCGATCGCCCAGGTAGACAGCATGCGCAATGTAGAAGCCGATCGCGGGCACAGCAATATCGGCAAGCCACGTCATCGCGACAAAGCGGGTGGAATGAGATTGAACGTATCCGGGTAACACGTGGCTGAGTAGGAGCGCGGCGGATGCCACTTAGTCTAGCAATTCTGACTCCTTACACAGCCCGGACCAACACCGAATTGATTCATTTAGGGGACTCACATAGCCCTTCCAGACGACGGCTTAGCTCGGAGCCTGCCCGGCGGATCCGCTGCGATCAGTGCGCCCGCTGCAGCCGACGTCGAAGCACTCGGTATGCCCACAGCGCGTGCCGACCACCGGGCACCGCGTGCGCTGCACGCCGAGCAACGGACAGCGCCCTGCCGCGCACGCGCCAGCAGCTTGCACCGGTCACCGGAGCTGCGCCTTCCAGTGTCAAGGCAGAACCGGCGTCGAACAGGTGTGCATGCCTGGCTCTGGCGTCCTCGTAGGCGTCATCCAGGCGTCCTTGACGCACATCGCATTCACGTTGGTCGGCGGGCACGCGGTACCGACTGGTGGTTTTATCCACATGCAGGAAGCTAGCACCGGTGGCATACCGCACCCAGAGGTTCCAGTCTTCGAGCTGATCCATGTCCTCGGCAAACCCACCCTTCCGCTCGAACAGAGCACGCTTGAACAGCACGCTTTGAATTGGCAGAAAGTTGCTGTTCAGAAGGCGACGGTAGTCGAAGTGCGATTTGTGCACAGTCGACGCGGGGAGCTCGTCGTACCGAAGCGGGTCGAGCGAGTGGAAATGCGTTGGCACCTCCCACGCCCAGCCGTAGGCTGCATCCACGTTCTGATCGAGTGCGACCTGAAGCAGCGACTCGACATGATCGAGGTAGAGCCCGTCATCGTCGTCGAGAAAACAACACCACTCTCCTCGACTGGCCTCGAGCGCACGGTTGCCGGCAACGGATCGACCCTGTGGTGTACCGAGGCAAATGTAACGCACATTCTGTTCACCGAATTCCGTGTCAATCAGCGCGCGCGAACCGTCCTGACCGTCTTCGACGACCACGACTTCGACGTTGGGGTAGGTCTGGCGGGTCGCGGTGAGCAACGCCTCACGCAGCAATTGAGGCCGATTGCAGGTGCGGATTAATATGGACACGAGCGGAAGCCGCTGCCACTGAGCCCGTTCACGGTACACTTCAAACGCCCCGTCGCGGTGCACTGCATAGTCCCAGAGCTGAAACTCCGCGATACCAGCGCTTCGCCGACGCAACGACGCGTACTCGCGGCGGATGCGCGACAGGCGGGCGAGGAACCGGCGACCAATACGGAGCAAGCCGCGTCGACGGCCCGGGAAGTCCTGCGGTGCGCACACCTCCGCAGCCAGCTGCAACAGTCCGGCACCCACAGCGCGCAGCGTGCCGAACTTGGCGCGCAGGTAGAGGTTGGAGTACGTGCCTTCGAGCGCTTGAAGCGGCTTGACCTGCCCTGCATAGTCATAGGTATCGTGACGCCCCGCCGCCCAGGGCAGGTATCTCAGCCGCCGTCCACTGGCGCGGACACGCCAAGACAGGTCGACATCCTCACCGTACATAAAAATGTCCGGATCGAATCCGCCAATCGACTCAAACGTGTCGCGTCGAATCACAAACACAGCCCCACTTGACCAAGACGTCTCGAGTGACACGGGGTTGTAATTTTTCGGGTGCTCGTACGGGATCTGGCGCAGCTCCCACAACCCACCGTCGGCGTCGGCTCGTGCAAACTGGATGACCTCTGCCAATGCGCCGGGTTCGAGGCGGATGTCCTGGTTCAGTACGAGCACATACTCGGCGTTGCCAAAGGACACTGCAGTGTTGTTGCCAATGCCAAAACCCGCATTCTCACTGCTCTGTTCACAGCTGACACACTCGAAGCGGGATTCGAACTTGGCAGACAGCACACGGATAGCGGCGAAGACGCTGTTATCGCACGAGTTGTCGTACAGGTATAGTCTGAGCTGCTCGCGCGGAATGCCCTGCTTACACAAACAAGCCAACGAGGCGTTGAGCTTGTCCAGATCGGGGTGGTACGTCACGATGCAGACATCGATTCCAGGCGATGGAAGATCGATATCGCAAGGCGCTTGCATTGGCATAGAGCTGTGAGTCACTTGCGGATTCGCCTGGCTCATTCACGTGGCGCTGGGGACAGCGACGTCGTCACGGGGTCCGGTGCCACGCTGTGCTGGCACGGACAAAGGCACGACGCAGAATCCCCGGCGTGAAACCGGCAAGGCCAGGCTCCATCGGGGGTTGATGCCAGCGCCGCACCTGGTCCGACTGCCCTATCGTACAACATCATAGCTGCCTAACAACGCCTGCACACGCTGAATGCCAAGCCACCTCGGCTGTCACCATCACATCAAAGCGCCGGGATTTTGGCGCAACCGGGCCCGCACCACCGACAGTCGAAAAAAGAGCGTACCCGATCGGGCGGTTCACGCTGAGTGCAACGTTTAACGAGTCGTGCCGGGGAATCTGCGCGCTCAGCTGCAAACCGGCGGTTGCGTTAACGCTGTCTCGGACCGAGACGCCTTGGCAACCACTAGCGGACGTTGCAGTACTTCGACCCGAGACATCAGCAGTGAGACACGGTCGCTCCAACGTTGTTCACGGCCAAACGCGACCCGCCGCGCGCGCGCCCCATCGTCCTCAGGATGTGACAAACACGACGCCAAGGCCTGAAGGAATGCCGCGTGGTCAGCCGCAATGTCAATGACGTCAGCATAAAACTGCATCTCGGGTAAATCTGTTGCGACCACCGGTTTTCCCAGGCACAAGTACGTAAGCAGCTGGGTGGGACTCACGGTCAATGCGTTCCGCGTGACGCGCATTGGCGCGATGCACACGTCCACACATTGCAGTTGGTTCGCCGTTTCACTGGCCGAGATGCCACTCTGGTACACCACATTCGGATTGGCGAGAAAGGCGTCCGAGCAGTCGCCGCAGCCCTCGTCGAAAACGTAGACATCACACTCTGGAAACCGGTGCGCAATGCGATCGATCAACTCGATATCGAACGCGTCATCGACAGGGCCGACGCAGCCGATCGCCTTTCGCGCTGTGGAATGTGTGACCACATCAATCGGGTTGACGCCGAGGAGCTGATCGTCTGCCGCATCCCTTAACAGCAGAGACGCGCGTGCGCACGTCTCGGCATCCTGCGCCATAAGCTCCGTGGACGACACCGTCAGGTCAGCCAGACACATCAACTCACGGTCAAGAGCACCGAGTTGCGAAGAGGCTGACGCCGTGTGCAAACGCATCACCCGGTCGTAGACGGTGACCCCATCCGGCCAACAGACTGCAACCTGCCCCCATCCCGCGTGGGTCACCAGGGACAACCTGCGTTCCGATTGCGCCCAGTCGCAGACTTTCCGCGTGGTCGCCATGAGTTGCGTCAACGTCGGGCTTGGCAAGCCACCCTGTTTGACGTCGGCGGACGAAGGCAAGCGAACAGTCAGTGTGTAAAGTCGGTTCGTGCCCTCGACCCGACTTGCATCGAACCCAGGTCTGTTTGCAGCACGAACCACGGCGGACACGTGAAAAACGCGGTGACCCCGTGCCGCCATGCCCAGCGCGAGCTGTCGCGTGCGACAGCTGCTGACTGGCCAGTCTGCCTCGGCCCAGAGGAACACATCCGTTCGATCACGCTCAGCTGCAATCGGTACGTCGGCGGGTATCTGTAACACACCATCGAGCGTCGCCTCATCCGCAGTCTGTGGTACCCACTTGAACTGTCTGCGCTGCCGGGCTTGCGCGATGTAACTGTCCAAAACCGCCGGTATCCAGAGGGACTCATGGGCCCGCCTCAGCCCCGTCCGAGCCAATTGAAAAAACCGGTGCTGCACGTGCCTTGCATGCCGCGCCAGCCGTCTGAGCGGCGCCGTCAGCCGCCACGAGGCACTCGACTCGAGCGTTCTCAAGGCCGATTCTAATGCATCGATACGCGCCCTTTGAGCGGTTCGCTCCGCAGCGAGATCAAGGCCTTCAGGCAACCCACGGAGAACCTGGTCTGCACGGTGTTTAACAGGCATCACGCGGTCGAACGCGTCCAGCAGTGACCCTGGCGCCAGGCCGGATACCGCTCGCTGAAAGGCGAATTCGCGCTCGAGGTACACAAGATACGTGCGCTCGTTAAGCTCGATTCCGCATCGGCGTGCTAACTCGAGCGTGATGCTACGCCAACTTTGCGGTTCGCCTGCTGCGGCCGGTGCAGTGTGAACCAGCGCGCACAAGCTCACAAAAACGGCTCTGAAAAAAAGGTATGCGCGTGGCAGGGGGGCGTCACACACCCACTCCAAATCAAACGGCTGGGCGTGACCGGTCGCATCGACAATCAGATTCTGCGGTACCAGATCCATAAGTTCGCCGGGCACATTCTCAGACGAGCACGCAACTCTACGCGCCGCCATGACCTCATCGACATGGCCGAGGTAGGCCGAAAAAACGGCTGCCAATTCATCGAGTCGCCACCCAGCACGGCTTACGCAATGGTGGATCTGATCGGACAACAGGGTGCCTGCATGGTAACGCTCGCATGGCGTGAGCTGGTGGCTCACGTGACCTTCCTCTAGTGACAGCGTCTGCGCAGCCTGATTGCCATTGAGCCGGTGAGATTCGACCTGGACACCATCGCGCGTGCGTCGAAAGTCGGCCCGTTTGCAGAGCGAAGGTTGTCTGGAGGTACTGTAGTGAACGGCGAGAAGCCCAGGCTCGACGGCCTCAACGTCACCACGTGACGCAACTGCCACGAAAGAATTGGACATGACGCCGCCGAGACCGTTCTGCAAGATCTGCGGCCAAACAAGGTTGGTGAAGAACGCTGCGGGTACATCTCGTCGCGTGTGCGTGTCTCGCGCGCCGCAGATCAACGGCAGTGGGTCGAAAACCGGATCAGAGAAACCGGCTTCGGTAATCACCGCCTGGGACAACTTGTAGTCGGGAAAGGGGTAGAGAAATTCCACGCTAACCAATCCCGCGTCGGCGAGCAGTTCGGCCAACGCGCGCCTGCCGAAGGTACGAACCCCCTCCGGCTCATACCGGTCCTCAAGGCCGACCATCGCTTCTGCGAGGTGGTCCTCGTGACCACCGGAAAAGTACTTCAATCCGAGCTGGTTCTCAATTGCAACGACCAGACATCCGCCAGGTTTCAACAGGGAAGACAATCGTTCAAGCAGTTCATGGCAGCCGGTCGCGCTGCCAAAAAACAGATTCGCATACTCGAGCACTCCGATCAGCGTGACGACATCGAATCGCGCAGTCGTCTCGAACTGTTTGATGTTCTCGGCGATGACAGTGACATTGGCCAGATCGCGCGTGCGCAGGCGCGTGATGCGTGCCCGTCGGAGACTGCCCTCGAGTGCGGTGACCCGTGCACCCGTTTCACCGAGGTAGCGCGTGATGGCACCACAGCCAGAACCCACTTCGAGTACATCACCCTTGAACAGAGACTCGAGCGGCCGCACCACGTTCGCACGTGTGCCACTGAAGTGGTAGAGCGTGGGCCAATCAACACACTGCCTACGCAACTCGACTGAACCCAAGGACACGTTTTCAGCATCGGCCAGAATACGCTCAATCGCACTTTCTACCGCGTCGCCATCGTTGTAGGGAATGCCTTGGTATCCCGGTCGTCTCCAAATTCCGGTGTCCGGGTCGAGACCGTAGCCCTTGTCCTCAAGATGTGACTTCACAACGCGCTTCCGACGACTGCATGTGCAATTGCAAGTTGACCAGGCCCGAGTACGCCGTGTCACCGACCACATGGACATGGATCGAATTGTACCGCCGATCATGCGGCACAATCTCGCTGCCAACCGTGGATGCGACGCCGAGCGATAGGAAGTAATCGCCCGGTGCTAGCACGCATTGGAAGCTCAACCGCACGAACACGCCCTGGCCGGTGTCGTAGACGCCAGTCAGACTGGTCTCAGCGAGGGCTTGTGAATTGGTGCCGTAAACGAACACGCCCTCGGTGTTCCTTACCGTGATACCAAATATGGGGTCGAGGATGCGCGAACAGAACTGAACAGCCACGTCCAGAACGATCTCTGCGCCTTGTTGCACTGTTGCCGGGTTGGATTGGCCGAGCGAGGCAATATGGTAGTCCTGTATCAGCGCGCGTTTGTCGCCCCAGCGATACTCCTCAACGTTGTAATTCGGCCGTGTTGCAAAGCTGTCCTCATCGAGGTTCAGCTTTGCAGGGGACGCCACGTTGATATCGACAGTCCTCGCTGACGCCCTGTCGGGCTTTCGATCGGGCGAGCTCTGTGGACTACCAAACATGCGATCCAAGTAGCGATTTACCACTGTTTTCGGGTCGCCGTGTGCGATCTTCACACCTTTCTCGAGCAGCAGCGCCGACGCACAGTGTGTGAGGATTTGCTCGTGGGAGTGTGTCACCAACAACACGCTTGCCCCACCCTCCTGAAGCTGGCGTAATCGGTCGTAGCACTTGGCTTGAAACTTCGCATCACCTACAGCCAGGGCTTCGTCTACAACGAGAATATCCGGGTCGACCTGGGATTGCACCGCAAACGCAAGCCTGACAACCATACCGCTCGAGTAATTCTTGACGGGCTGGTACAGGAAATCACCGATGTTTGCAAAACTGGCGATGTCGTCGAACTTATTCTCGATCTCTGAGCGCGGGATGCCGAGTATGGAGGCATTCAGAAAGACATTCTCGACACCACTGAAATCGGGGTTGAATCCGGAACCGAGCTCGAGCAGCGCAGCAATGCGGCCTCGAGTCAGCACTTCGCCCGCACTCGGCTCGAGTGTGCCACAGATAATCTGCAGCAGCGTTGACTTGCCAGAACCGTTTCGGCCGATGATGCCCACCGTTTCGCCTCGCCCAACCTCAAAAGACACCCTTTTGAGCGCACTGAATTCGGCGAAGTAGTCTCCAGTGTGAGCGCCAAGTCGCGCACGCAGTCCGGGCGCGATCCGTTGCTTCACCCGATCGCTCACTGATGCATAGACTCGGTAGTGCTTTTCGACGTTAGAGACCCGAATGGCGAGGTTGTCAGACAACATCTGCAAAGCCCCGCCGCAGAGACTGGAACACCCGATAACCAAGCCATGCAATCAGCACGGCGATAACCGAGTACACTGCCAGGCCGCTCCAATCCGGTGGCAAGCCGAGAAGTGTGACGCGGCGCACCTGATCAACAACGAAAGTCAGCGGGTTGAGCATAATCCAGCCCCGAAACCCCTCCGGCACTGCTGTGATGGGATAGAAAATGGGAGCGAGGAACAAAAGCACCATGGTGAGTAGCGGCATGACTTGCTCTAGGTCTCGCACGAACACTGTCACGGATGCGAACAACCACGCCAAACCCACCGCGAGCACACAAAAGGGCAACAGCACGACCGGCATGAACAGTACGGTTGGGTAGGCTGTCTGGTACACGATCGCGTGAAGCACCAGCAGCACAGTGACACCGAGACACAGCTGAAAGAGCGCGGAAATGGCTTCGACAACCGGCAATATTTCGAGTGGAAACACCACTTTCTTAACGTAGTTGGCATTGCCGCTGATCAGGCGTGTAGAGCGGTTGAGGACCTCGGCGAGAAACGCGTGCGTGACCAAGCCTGCAAACAGTAGCATGGCAAAATCAAATCGGTTTTCTGCCTCACCGATACTGCCCCAACGCGCCTGAAACACCACGGAAAACACAAAGGTGTACACGGCAAGCATCAATATCGGTGTGATCAGCGACCAGGCGATACCCAACAGGGACCCACGGTACCGCGCCGACACAGCACGTTTGCTCAAATCCCAAACAAGTTGTCTGTGTTGCACGCCACTGGCGTACAACGACGTGACCGATGCTGGATACTGGGCGCCAGCTCGCACGGTTCTAACGGGCGCGCTCATGGTGTATCGAACTGCTGGGCGAGTGTGGGAGCCTGGCGATCCTTGTCAGATAGCACTGGATCAGCGTCCATGGGCCACTCAATGGCAATGTCAGTATCGTCCCATACGATGCACCGTTCGTCATCCGGGTAGTAGTATTCGGTTGTTTTGTACAGAAAATGCGCGGTGTCGCTGAGGGTGAGGAACCCGTGGGCGAAGCCGCCGGGCACCCAGAGTTGCCGTCGGTTCTCGGCGGACAGGGTCTCGCCGACCCACTGGCCGAAGTGCGGCGAGTCGCGGCGGATGTCGACCGCGACGTCGAACACCGCACCGGCCACCACGCGCACGAGCTTGCCCTGCGGGTGCGATGCCTGAAAGTGCAAGCCGCGAAGCACGCCGCGGTTGGAGACGGAATGGTTGTCCTGGACGAACTCGACCGACGGGTCGACGCACTCGCGAAACCGCCGCAGATTGAAACTCTCGAAGAAACAGCCCCGCTCGTCTTCGAACACCCGGGGTTCGAGGATCTTGACGGCGTCGATCGCGGTGTCGACCACGTTCATGACCGGGCCACCAGAAAGCGGTCGATCGGGTCCAGCGCAGCGGCCCAGTCGCCGGGCTGGATCCCGAAGGCCTGCGTCAGTTCGTGTGTGTCCAGGCGGGAATTTGCCGGCCTGCGCGCGGCGGTCGGGTACTCGGCTGTCGTGATCGACCGAACCGTCGGGACGTCAAACAGGCCGCGGGCAGCCACGCGCTCGAAAATGGCGGTGGCGAAGCCGTGCCAGCTCACGTAGGGCAGTCCGCAATAGTGGTAGGTGCCCCAAGGGAACGCGGCCAAGGTGTCTTTGGCGTCGTCAGCGTGGACACGGTGCGCCAGCGTGATCAGTGTGCGTGCGATGTCGCCGGCGTAGGTCGGCCCACCGACCTGATCGTCGACCACGCCAAGCTCGTCCCGGGCCTGCCCCAGCCGCAGCATGGCCTTGACGAAATTGGCACCCTGCTCGCTGAACACCCAGGCGGTGCGCAGGATCAGGTGGTGCGGGTTGGCTTCAGCCACCGCCACTTCCCCCGCGAGTTTGCTTTCGCCGTAGACCCCGCATGGCGCGGGTGCATCGGTCTCGCGGTAGGCCGTGTCGCTCTCGCCCGAGAACACGTAGTCGGTCGACACGTGGAAACACGCTGCCCCGACGGCTGCTGCCGCCTGCGCCAGGTGTCCGGCACCGTGGGCGTTCACCGCAAACGCGGCCTCACGCTCGGATTCGGCCCGGTCGACCGCCGTGTAGGCCGCCGCGTTGATGACGAGCTGCGGTTGCAGCTCGGCCACGGCGGCGTCGACGCGTGCGGCATCGGTGATGTCGAGTTCAGTTCGGTTGCAGACCGTCACCGACCACGACAGGTCTGCGGTCTCACGCCGCAGGCTGTGCCCGAGTTGGCCGTCGCCGCCGGTGATCAGCACCCTCATCGGGCTTCGGTTCCGTCGGCCAGACGTTGCAGGTAGTGTGCGTAGCCCGTGCTGCCCATGCTGTCGGCACGCACCGCGAGTTCCTTGGCGTCAATCCAGCCCTGGGTAAAGGCGATCTCTTCCAGACACGCGACCTTGAGCCCCTGCCGGTGTTCGATCGTCTGCACGAACTGACTCGCTTCGAGCAGGCTGTCGTGGGTGCCGGCATCGAGCCAGGTGAAACCCCGCCCGAGTCGCACGACCTGCAGGTCGCCCGACGCCAGGTAGGCGTTGTTGACCGCGGTGATTTCCAACTCGCCGCGCTCGGACGGCTCGAGCGACTCCGCGATCTCGATCACACGGTTGTCGTAGAAATACAACCCTGTGACCGCGTAGTTCGACTTGGGCATCGCCGGTTTCTCTTCGATCGAGCAGACACGACCCCCGGGATCCACGTCGACGACGCCGAAACGGTTCGGGTCCCTCACCCAGCACGCGAACACCGTGGCCCCGTGCGTCGACGACGAGGCCGCCGTGAGTTTCTCCGAGAAACCGTCGCCGTAGAAGATGTTGTCACCGAGCACCAGGCAGACACTGTCTGCACCAATGAAATCCCGGCCGATCAGGAAGGCTTGTGCCAGGCCATCGGGGCTCGGCTGCTCGGCGTAGGCGAGCGACACGCCGAACTGTGCGCCATTGCCGAGCAGTTTTTCGTAGTTCGGCAGGTCAGCGGGTGTCGAGATGATCAGGATGTCCCGGATGCCGGCGAGCATCAGCACGGACAACGGGTGGTAGATCATCGGCTTGTCGTAGATCGGCAACAGCTGTTTCGATACGCCTTGCGTGATCGGGTACAAGCGCGTACCGGAGCCACCGGCGAGGACGATGCCTTTCATCCGGTTCCGGCCCCCTGCTCGCGCTTGCCAGCGATGTGCTCGAGCCAGCGCTGATTGCCGAGGTACCAGTCGATGGTGTCACTCAACCCGGATTCGAAGCTTCTCGAGGGGGTCCACCCCAATTCAACGGCAATCTTGTCGGTGCAGACAGCATAGCGAAAGTCGTGTCCGAGCCGGTCTGTCACGTGGGTGATCAGCGCCTCGTAGGACCCTGAAGGACGTGGGGCCTTGGCATCCAGCGCAGCGCAGACCGCCTGCACGACATCGATGTTGCGTCGCTCGGCGCTGCCGCCGATGTTGTAGGACTCCCCCACACGACCGCGGCAGAGGACAGCGTGGAGCGCAGCAGCATGGTCCTCGACGTGAAGCCAGTCGCGTATTTGCAAGCCCGAACCATACACCGGCAAAGGCTGACCCGACAGCGCGTTCTGCACCATCAACGGGATCAGCTTTTCGGGGTACTGGTAGGGGCCGTAGTTGTTGGAGCAGTTCGTGACCAGCGCCGGAAAACCGTAGGTGCTGTGCCAGGCGCGCACCAGGTGATCCGACGCCGCCTTGCTGGCCGAGTAGGGTGAATTCGGCTGGTACCGGCTGTGCTCGCTGAACTCGCCGCTCTCGCCCAGCGCACCGAACACCTCGTCGGTGGAGACGTGAACGAAACGGAACTGCGCCCGCTGCGCCCCGCTCAACGACTGCCAATACCGGTGGCACTGCTCCAACAGCGTGTAGGTACCGACCACGTTGGTCTCGATGAACACGCGCGGCCCGGTGATCGACCGGTCGACGTGGGTCTCGGCCGCCACGTGCATCACGGCGTCCGGCTGGAACTGCGCCAACAGCGCAGCCAGCGACGCTGCATCACCGATGTCGCCCTGCACGAATCGGTAGCGGGGGTTGGACACCACGGTTTCGACGGTACTCGGGTCACCGGAGTAGGTCAGCTTGTCGAGGTTGCAGACTGCGTAGCCCGCGTCGGTTGTCAGCAGGCGAACCACGGCAGAGCCGATGAACCCACACCCACCCGTCACCAACACCTTCATGCCTGCCGCTCCCGACGCGTCCGGATGCCATCAACCGAGGCGCTCGGCCGCGTCGCAGGTCGGGTGCTCCACATTGAACGGTCCGCGTTCACCTTCGTTCCGCTCCGGTTGTGAAATAGGCTTTGTTCATCGTCATGGCGCGCTTCACGAACGCGGGCAGGCGTTGCGCCCGGAGACCGATCCGGTAGCCGAGATACCGCAGGCCGTTTCGACATACCAATGCGAAGGCGGTCAGCGGGTTGCTGCCGGCCACCGCCCGGATTTCCGACCGCACGAACGCACGACCGCTGGCCCCGGCGCCGCCGCGCAGGCTGTGCAGCTCCGTCTCAGCGGCGTGCATCACTCCCATGTCGAAATAGCGTTTGTACTCCTGCAGTGGAGTGTAGTCATGGGCATGCCACACACACGCGGCGGGCACGTAGCACTTGGCGTAGCCCGCCCGCAGGATGCGCAGCGCCGCGAGCATGTCTTCACCAAAAACCACCGACTCCGGAAAGCCGCCCGCTGCCGAGAGTGCCGTGCTCCGGTAGGCGGCAAAGGAATTCGAGCAGAACGCTGCTCGCAATCCCTGGCGCTCCAGGTCGCTGGCGTCAACGCGCGCGGGCTCGTCCGGGTAATTGTAGGTGCGATGGTGGCGGGCGATGGCGGTGTGCGACGGCCGAGCGAGCTGCCGCCCGTAGGCGCAACCCACACCTGGGTCGTCAAACGCCGCCATCAGGGCGGCCAACGCCGTGCTGTCAGCCAATTCGGCATCCTGGGTCAGGAACGCCGCGACATCGACGGCGTCGCGCACCCGATCAAAGGCCCGCTGCCGAGTGCCACCGTGGTCAAAACCCGCCCGGTCGATCACGGCCACGTCGAAGCCCGCCTGCGACGCGAGCACAGCGGTATCGTCGGTGGACGAGGAATCGACCACCAGCACGGTGTCGGGCGCGCGGCTCTGCTGCGCGACCGCGGACAGCCACGCCGGCCAGGCCTCCCCGGCGTTGAGGGTCGGTACGATCAGAGCGAATCGCAGCGCACCGCCACTGTTCATCCGCGTGCCGAAACCGGCTCAGTAACGGTAGTGCTCGGCCTTGTAGGGGCCATTCACGTCCACCCCGATGTACGCGGCTTGCTCGGGCGTCAGCTCGGTGAGCTTGGCGCCGATGCGATCAAGGTGCAAGCGCGCCACTTTCTCGTCGAGGTGCTTGGGCAGGATGTACACCTCGTTGCCGTACTGGTCCCCGTTCTGCCACAGCTCGATCTGCGCCAGGGTCTGGTTCGTGAAGGAATTCGACATCACGAAACTCGGGTGTCCGGTCGCGCAGGCCAGATTCACAAGCCGGCCCTCGGCGAGCAGGATGATCTTCTTGCCGTCCGGAAAGACCACGTGGTCCACCTGCGGCTTGATGTTCTGCCACTCGTAGTTTTTCAACCCCGCCACATCGATCTCGTTGTCGAAGTGGCCGATGTTGCAGACGATGGTCTGGTCCTTCATGCGGCGCATGTGGTCCTGGGTGACAATGTTGGCGTTGCCTGTCGTCGTCACCACCAGATCGATCTGGTCCACGACATCGTCCAGACGCACAACGCGGTAGCCCTCCATCGCCGCCTGCAATGCGCAGATCGGGTCGACTTCGGTGACCATCACGGTGGCGCCGAGGCCCCGAAGCGATTGCGCCGACCCCTTGCCGACGTCGCCGTAGCCGCACACCACCGCAACCTTGCCGGCGATCATCACGTCGGTTGCCCGCTTGATCGAGTCGACCAGCGATTCACGGCAGCCGTAGAGGTTGTCGAACTTGCTCTTGGTCACCGAGTCGTTGACGTTGATGGCCGGGAACGGCAACTCGCCGTCCGCTTGCATGCTGTAAAGCCGCTTGACACCCGTTGTGGTTTCTTCGGTCACGCCCTTGATGCACGCGAGTCGAGTGGAATACCAGTTGGGGTCGGTCGCGAGCTTCTGCTTGATCGCGCTGAAGAGTGCAACCTCCTCGTCGGAATCGGGCGCCTCCAGAAACGCGGGATCGGACTCGGCACGGGTGCCGAGGATCAGCAGCAAAGTGGCGTCGCCGCCGTCGTCGAGGATCATGTTGGCCTGATCACCCGGCCAATCGAAGATGGCGTGGGTGTAGGCCCAGTATTCGTCAAGCGTCTCACCCTTGAAAGCGAACACCGCCGTGCCCCCGTCGGCCACGGCCGCGGCGGCGTGGTCCTGCGTCGAGAAGATGTTGCAGCTCGCCCACCGCACGTCGGCGCCGAGCGCCTCGAGGGTCTGGATCAGCACGGCCGTTTGAATGGTCATGTGCAATGAGCCCGCAATGCGGGCGCCTTTGAGCGGCTGTGCGCCACGGTACTCTTCGCGGATCTGCACGAGGCCCGGCATCTCCGTCTCGGCAATCTCGATTTCCTTGTGCCCGAAAGCAGCGAGCGCCATGTCGCGCACGATGTGGGCTTGGCCGGTGTAGGCCGGGGCTTCAAAACTCATGGGGTTGTGTCCGGTGAGGGTCAGGCGATGCCAGCGGCATCTTTGAGGGCGGCGGCGCGGTCGGTGCGCTCCCAGCTGAAATCCGGGTCGTTGCGGCCGAAGTGCCCGTAGGCCGCCGTCTGGCGGTAGATCGGCCGTTCGAGCTCGAGCATCTTGAGAATGCCGTAGGGCCGAAGGTCGAAGTGTTCGGCGACGAGGGCTTCGATGCGCTCGTCCGAGACCGCGCCGGTGCCGAACGAGTTCACGGTGATGGACGTCGGGCGCGCCACGCCAATTGCGTAGGACACCTGGATTTCACACTGCCGGGCAAGCCCGGCGGCGACCACGTTCTTGGCCACGTAGCGCCCGGCGTAGGCGGCCGAGCGATCGACCTTGGAGGGGTCCTTGCCCGAGAAGGCCCCGCCGCCATGGCGTGCCATGCCGCCGTAGGTGTCGACGATGATCTTGCGTCCGGTCAGGCCGCAGTCGCCAACCGGCCCGCCGATCACGAAATTGCCGGTGGGGTTGATGTGGATGTTCTCGTGCGGACACGCGGCCAGCCACTGCGCCGGGAGCACGGGCTTCAACACGTGCTCCATGACCGCTTCCTGAAGGTCCTTGAGGCTCACGTCAGGCGCGTGTTGCGTCGAGAGCACGACCGCGTCGATGCCCGCGGGTTCACCGTTTTCGTAGCGCAGGGTCACCTGGCTCTTGGCGTCCGGGCGCAGCCAGGTGAGCTGCCCGTTCTTGCGCACCTCGGCCTGACGCTGCACCAGGCGGTGGGCGTAGGTGATAGGCGCGGGCATGAGCACATCGGTTTCGTCGCAGGCGTAGCCGAACATCAGGCCCTGGTCGCCCGCGCCCTGCTCCTCATCACGCTCGCGATCGACGCCCTGGGCAATGTCGGGTGACTGTTTGCCGATGGCATTGAGCACCGCGCAGGTGTTGCCGTCAAAACCGACCTCGGAGTGGTCGTAACCGATGTCACAGACCACCTCGCGCACGATCGCCTCGATGTCGACCCAGGCGGTGGTGGTGATCTCCCCCGCCACCGCGATCATGCCGGTCTTGGCCAGGGTTTCGCACGCGACCCGAGCGTGCCTGTCCTCACTCAGAATGGCATCGAGGATGGCGTCCGATACCTGGTCGCACAGCTTGTCGGGGTGCCCTTCTGACACCGATTCCGATGTAAATATAAAGTTGTCACGCATGGTTTAGTGTTTCAATTCTTTCCGAATGAGACAGGCACAGACTTAAATCTAGACGAAAGTCACCTGAAAGGCTGCAACGTCGATCACACTAGAACGGAATATCGTCGTCGAAATCGACCTCGGGCACAGGTTGGCTCGACGCGGGCGCGCTGTCGCGGCTCGGCTGAGACGGACGCGACTGGCCGTGCGGTGGCGCGAACCCGGCCCCGCCCGCGTCACCGCCGCGGCCACCGAGCATCTGCATCTCGTTGGCGACGATCTCGGTCGAGTACCGCTCGATACCGTCCTTTTCCCATTTGCGGGTCTGCAAGCGCCCCTCAACGTAGACCTGGGACCCCTTGCGCAAGTACTCGCCAGCGATCTCCGCCAGTCGGTTGAAAAACACCACACGGTGCCACTCGGTGCGCTCCTGGCGTTGCCCGCTCTGTTTGTCGGTCCACGAATCCGCGGTGGCAAGTGATACGTTGCACACCGCGCCACCGCTCGGCATGTAGCGCACTTCCGGGTCCGCGCCGAGGTTGCCGACCAGAATCACCTTGTTGATTCCTCTCGCCATTTGTAGTCTCCCATTGCAAGGGCGCACGCGGCGCCCGGTATTCGGTCAATTGCCTTGTGCCGCCGCGACGTCCGCGCGCGGCTTCGCGCTGCCGGACATGCCGGAGGCAATGCCCAGCCAGAGCAGCGCCAACGCGGCACTGCCTGAAAACAACCACACGGCGCCGCCGGCGCCAAACAGCAGCCCGCCCAACACGCCGCCCGCAAACGCGCCGAAGAACTGGCAGCTCGCGTAGACCCCGAGGGCAGTGCCCTTGAGGTCCGGCGTGACGATCTTGCTCACCCGCGATGGCATCACGGCTTCGAGCGCGCTGAACGCGCCGAAGAATACCGCGAGCAGCACACCGAAATGCCAGGTTGCGTCTGCCAGCGTGACGCCAAAGGGCGTGATCGCCAGCAAGGTGATGCTCAGCAGAAACACCGCGCGCAATCGGGCGCGCCGCTCGGCCAGGTACACCAGCGGCAGCAGCACCAGCAGCGACCCGAGCACGGCCGGCACGTACACCTGCCATTGGTCGCCGCCGCCGATGCCCGCGTCGCGCAGCGCCAGGGGCGCGGCGACGAACAGCGCTGTCATCATCGCATGCAACACGAACACACCGGCGTCGAGCCGCCACAGTTCCGGGTGCGCGATCACCCGGGACAGGCCGGCCGCGGGCTGTGCTGCAGGGCGACCCGTCGCAGGCACACCGGGGGGTGTGGGCACCCAGGTGTGAAGCACGGCGATCGCAGCCAGTCCAAGCGCGGTTGCCGCCCAGAAAACCGCCCCAAGACCGCCCACCGCCGCCAATGCCGGCCCGAGTACCAACGACAGCATGAACGCGAGGCCGATGGTGCCACCGAGGATCGCCATCATGATGGTGCGTTGCCGTTCACGGCTGAGGTCTGCCGCCAGTGCCATCACGGCGGCAGCCACGGCCCCGGCGCCCTGCAGCGCTCGGCCGAGAATGAGCGTGAGCACATGATCCGAGTTGGCTGCAACGACGCTCCCGAGCACGAAGATCAGCAAACCCGCGGTGATCACGGGCTTGCGCCCCACGCGGTCGGACACCATGCCGAAGGGGATCTGCAACGCGCCTTGCATCAGGCCGTAGATGCCGATCGCGAGTCCGATCAGCAGCGGTGTCGCACCGGCCAGGTCGTCGGCGTAGACACTCAGCACCGGCAGCACCATGAACAACCCCAGCATGCGGCACGCAAACACCGCAGCCAGGCCTGAAGCGGCTCGGCGTTCGTCGCGCGTGAATGCGGTGCCTTCGGCCATGGGGGTTGAGTGTGGGCGTATTGGGTAAACCGGGTATATTACCACCCGCTCTCCCTCCAACCCACCCGCGCTGTCGAGGCAACACATGGCCAGCATCCGGGTGCGCGGTGCCCGCGCGCACAACCTCAAGAACGTCGACATCGATTTGCCGCGCAACGCGCTTGTGGTCGTCACCGGGCCCTCGGGCTCGGGCAAGTCCTCCCTGGCGTTCGACACGATCTTCGCAGAGGGACAACGCCGGTATGTCGAGTCGCTCTCCGCCTACGCGCGCCAGTTCCTGGCGCAAATGGAGAAGCCGGACCTGGACCACATCGAGGGGCTCTCACCGGCGATCGCAATCGAGCAGAAGAGCACGTCGCACAACCCACGCTCCACCGTTGGCACGATCACCGAGATCCACGACTACCTGCGTTTGTTGTTCGCCCGCATCGGCACGCCCCACTGCCCCGAGCACGGCGAGCCGCTCACCGCGCAGACCGTAAGCCAGATGGTCGACACCATCCTCGAACAACCGGAGGGCAGCCGATTGATGCTGCTCGCACCGATCATAAAGGACCGCAAGGGTGAACATGTGCAGGCGCTGGAGAGCCTGCGTCAGCAGGGGTACTTGCGCGCCCGCGTCGATGGCGAGGTGGTGGAACTCGACGGCACCCTGCCCACGCTCGACGGTCGTCGGCGGCACAGCGTCGATGCGGTGGTCGACCGCTTCCGCGTGCGGCAGGACCTGCGTTTGCGCCTCGCCGAGTCGATTGAAACCGCGCTGGCGCTCTCCGAGGGCACCGTTGAAGTGGCCTCGATGGATGACGACAGCCTGGCGCTTGAATTCTCGTCCACATTCTCCTGCCCACGGTGTGGCTTCGCCGTGGCCGAGTTGGAACCCCGCTTGTTCTCGTTCAACAGCCCGCACGGCGCCTGCACACAGTGCGACGGCCTCGGCGTCGAACAGTTCTTCGACCCCGCCCGGGTTGTGGCAGACCCGACACTGTCGATAGCCGAGGGCGCAGTGCGCGGCTGGGACAAGAAAACCGGCTACTTCTACCAGCAAATGCAAAGCCTGGCGACGCACTACGGCTTTGATCTCGACACCCCCTTTGCCGAGCTCGGCGACGCTGTCCAACACCGCATTCTCTACGGCTCCGATGGCGAGGAAATCACGTTCCGCTACGTCAACGACCGCGGTGACAAACGCGACCGGACCGACACCTTCGAGGGCGTGATCAACACCCTGGCCCGCCGCTACCGGGAAACCAGCTCCACCCCGGTGCGTGAGGAGCTGGCGAAACTCCAGGCCAAGCGGGTTTGCGACAGCTGTGGCGGCAGCCGCTTGAACGCATCGGCACGCCACGTCACGATCGGCGAGCTGAACCTGCCGGCACTCGCCGACTTGCCGATCGACCTCGCGCGCGCGCGCCTCGCGTCGCTTGCGCTGACCGGCCAACGGGCACAGGTGTCAGAGAAGATTCTCCGCGAGCTCGACCAGCGACTGGGTTTTCTGGTGGACGTGGGGCTCGACTACCTGAACCTGGCACGCGGCGCCGACACACTCTCCGGCGGCGAAGCGCAGCGGATTCGCCTCGCCAGCCAGATCGGCGCCGGCCTCTCGGGTGTGATGTACGTCCTGGACGAGCCGTCGATCGGCCTGCACCAGCGGGACAACGACCGCTTGCTGGCCACGCTTTCACGCCTGCGCGACCTCGACAACACCGTCATCGTGGTAGAGCACGACGAGGACGCGATTCGCCACGCCGACCACATCGTTGACATGGGGCCCGCCGCGGGCGTGCACGGCGGTGAGGTGGTGGCGTCGGGCACGCTCGACGAGCTGCTGCAACACGACACGCTGACCACGCAATACCTCAGCGGCCAACGCGAGATCGCTCCGCCGGCAAAGCGGCGCAAAGGCACCGGTGACCGCCTGACCCTCTCGGGTGCGAACGGCAACAACCTCAAGGACGTCAGCATCGACATTCCGCTCGGTACGCTCTGCTGCATCACGGGCGTCTCGGGTTCCGGCAAATCCACGCTGATCAACGACACACTGCTGCGTGCCGTCGCACAGCACCTGCACCGCGCACGGCGCACACCGGCACCCTACGCCACACTCGAGGGCCTCGACGCCCTCGACAAGGTCATCGCCATCGACCAGAGCCCGATCGGCCGCACGCCGCGCTCCAACCCGGCGACCTACACCGGCGCGTTCAACCTGATCCGCGATCTCTTTTCCGGCACTCAGGAAGCCCGTTCACGGGGCTACGGGCCAGGCAGGTTCAGTTTCAACGTCAAGGGCGGACGCTGCGAGGCCTGCCAGGGCGACGGGGTCATTCGCGTCGAGATGCACTTTCTGCCCGACGTCTACGTGCCCTGCGACGCCTGCCGCGGTGCACGCTACAACCGGGAGACGCTCGACATTCTCTACCGCGGCAAGAGCATCGCAGACGTGCTCGGCATGACGATCGAGGACGCCAGCGCGCTGTTCGACCCCGTGCCACAGATAAAACGCAAGCTCGACACCCTGCTGGATGTGGGCCTGGGTTACCTGACACTCGGTCAGAGCGCCACGACGCTGTCCGGCGGGGAGGCGCAACGCGTCAAACTCGCGCGCGAGCTGTCGCGTCGCGACACCGGACGCACCCTGTACATTCTGGACGAACCGACAACGGGCTTGCACTTCCACGATGTCGCCCAGCTCATGGCTGTGCTGCAGCAGCTCACCGCGCGCGACAACAGCGTTGTTGTCATCGAACACAACCTCGATGTGATCGCCTGCGCCGACTGGATCATCGACCTCGGGCCAGAGGGCGGCGACAAAGGCGGAACCGTCGTGGCAGCGGGCACGCCCGACGCGGTGGCGAAGGTCAAGCGCTCGCACACCGGGCAGTACCTCAAGCGCCAGCGCGCGGCCCGACGTAAACGCGCGAAAGCCGGCTGACACCGCCCCGTCAACCCCCGAATTCCCTGTACCCGGCCACAAAAAAAGCCGCCTGGATGAGGCGGCTTTTCGTGCGAAACAGGTTAGGCTCAGCTGCCCGCTTCGTCCACCAGCTCGATGATGGCCATCGGCGCCTTGTCGCCAGCACGGTAGCCGCACTTCAGGATGCGCGTATAGCCGCCCGGGCGGTCCTTCGAACG
The DNA here is from genome assembly GCA_039196715.1 of Pseudomonadota bacterium. Lineage (NCBI taxonomy): Bacteria > Pseudomonadati > Pseudomonadota > Pseudomonadota bacterium. Next base: position 26,815 of record JBCCUP010000006.1, on the reverse strand, counting down.
CGGACCGAGCTCAGTGAACAACTTGCCCACGGCGGCCTTGTCACGCAGGCGCGAAAACGCCAAGCGGCGGGTGTGCACACTGTCGTTCTTGGCCATGGTGATCAGGGGCTCGATCACACCGCGAAGTTCCTTCGCCTTGGGCAAAGTCGTGCGGATGTGCTCGTGCTCGATGAGCGACGCCGCCATGTTGCGGAACATGGCTTTACGGTGGCTGCTGTTCCGGTTGAATTTGCGGCCGGATTTTTGATGACGCATCGTTGTGTACCGTTCGTGATCGCGCTGTTCTAGCGGACGCCTGCTTCACGCTGCTTGAGCAGCTCGGGCGGCGGCCAGTTGTCCAGGCGCATGCCGAGTGACAGGCCCTGCTGGGCCAGCACATCCTTGATTTCCGTGAGCGACTTCTTGCCCAGGTTGGGCGTTTTCAGCAGCTCCACCTCGGTGCGCTGAATGAGGTCACCGATGTAGTAGATGTTCTCGGCCTTGAGACAGTTGGCCGACCGCACCGTGAGCTCGAGGTCGTCGACCGGTCGCAACAGCACGGGATCGAGGTCGCTTGCCGGCGCTTCTTCTTCCACGTGCTCGTCGCCGCTGAGCTCGACAAACACCGACAGTTGGTCCTGGAGGATGGCCGCCGCTCGGCGTATGGCTTCCTCCGCGTCCAGCGTGCCGTTGGTCTCGATGTCGATGACCAGCTTGTCGAGGTCCGTGCGTTGTTCAACACGCGCACTCTCGACGCTGTACGCCACCCGGTAGACCGGGCTGAAGGTCGCGTCGATCTGGAGCGCACCCACCGGACGGGACTCACCCTCTTCCAGGCCACGCTGCGTGGCGGGCTCGTAGCCACGACCCTTGCGGACCTTGAGGGTCATGTTGATCTCGCCGGCCTTGGTGAGGTTGCAGATCTCGTGGGTCGGGTTGACGATCTCGACGTCATGGTCGAGCGAGATGTCCGCGGCTGTGACCAAGCCCGGTCCTTTCTTGCGCAACTGCAGCACGACTTCGTCGCGCTGGTGCATCTTGATGCCGACGCCTTTGAGGTTGAGCAGGATGTCGAGGACGTCCTCCTGAACCCCTTCCATCGTCGTGTACTCGTGCAGCACACCGTCGATCTCGACTTCCGTGATCGCGGCGCCCTGCATGGAGGACAGCAGGATGCGGCGCAACGCGTTGCCGAGGGTGTGGCCAAAGCCACGTTCCAACGGTTCCAGCGTGACCTTCGCCTGACGGCTGGACACCTGGTTGACGTTGACAATGCGGGGTTTGAGGAATTCTTTGTAAAACGCAGCCATATGTCGCAGCCCCTATTTCGAGTACAGCTCGACCACAAGCGATTCGTTGATCTCGGCGGGCAGATCAGCGCGCTCAGGTACGGCCTTGAAAACACCGTCCATCTTGTTGCTGTCAACGTCGACCCACGAGGGCACACCGCGCTGTTCAGCAATCTTCAGGGCATCCGCGATACGGGTCTGCTTCTTGGCGCGCTCGCGCACGCTCACAGCCTGCATCGGTGCAACCTGGAAAGACGGGATGTTCACGACAGTGCCGTCGACCACGATGCCCTTGTGTGCCACCAACTGGCGCGCTTCGGCACGGGTCGAGGCATAGCCCATGCGGTAGACCACATTGTCCAGACGGCACTCGAGCAGCTGCAACAGGTTTTCACCGGTTGAGCCTTTGCGGCGCGCTGCCGTCTTGTAGTAGTTGCGGAACTGGCGCTCCAGCACGCCGTACATGCGACGCAGTTTCTGCTTCTCGCGCAACTGCAGCGCGTAGTCGGTCGCCCGGCCACGCTTCGCACCGTGCATTCCGGGCGGCGTTTCGGCCTTGCATTTGGAATCGAGCGCACGCAGGCCAGACTTCAGGAAGAGGTCAGTCCCTTCCCGGCGGCTGAGTTTGCACTTGGGTCCGGTGTATCGAGCCACAGAGATTCTCCAGAAAAACTAGACGCGACGACGCTTGGGCGGCCGGCATCCGTTGTGCGGAATGGGCGTCACGTCGACGATGTTTTGAATTTTGAAACCGCAGTTGTTCAACGAGCGCACGGCCGAGTCACGGCCCGGACCGGGCCCGTTCACACGGACATCGAGGTTCTTGACGCCGTATTCCTTGGCCTTCTCGCCGGCGCGCTCGGCTGCCACCTGCGCGGCAAACGGCGTGCTCTTGCGGGAGCCACGAAAGCCCGAGCCGCCCGACGTGGCCCACGACAAGGCGTTGCCCTGGCGGTCAGTGATCATGATGATCGTGTTGTTGAAAGACGCATGCACATGCGCGATGCCGTCTGACACCGACTTGCGGACTTTCTTCTTTGCACTCTGAGTTGCCATCTGAGCTCAGTTTCCTTAACGCTTGATCGGCCGACGCGGACCCTTGCGGGTGCGGGCGTTGGTCTTGGTCCGCTGGCCGCGCAACGGCAAGCCGCGGCGGTGCCGGATGCCCCGGTTGCAGCCGAGGTCCATGAGGCGCTTGATGTTCATGGACACGTCGCGGCGCAGATCGCCCTCAACGGTGAATTTCGCGACCTCGTTGCGCAGCTTCTCGACCTCGTCTTCGGTCAGGTCGCGGATCTTGCGGGCAGGCTCGATGCCCGCCTCGTCGCAAATCTTGTAGGCACGCGTGCGGCCAATGCCGTAGATCGAGGTGAGTGCGATCCACGAGTGCTTGTGGTCTGGAATGTTGATGCCAGCTATGCGGGCCATCTCCGAACTCCGGAATTCACGTAAACCGCCCATTGTAAAGGCGATTCACCGGTTAATCAATCAGTTGGGTGCCAGACGCTGTCCAGACTGCCCCAACACGAACAGTGTCTTCAGCCCTGACGCTGCTTGTGACGCGAGTCTGTGTTGCAGATCACGCGCACCACACCGTGGCGACGAATCACCTTGCAGTTGCGGCAGATCGGCTTGACCGATGCTCGAACTTTCATGCAAAAACTCCAGGTTGGTACGGGTCAGCGCAAGCCGCGCGAGCCATACCCTTTCAAGTTGGCCTTTTTCATCAGGCCTTCGTACTGGTGGCTAAGGAGGTGCGACTGCGTCTGCGCGACAAAGTCCATCACCACCACCACGATGATCAGCAGTGAGGTGCCACCAAAATAAAACGGCACGTTCCACCACAGGATCAGGAACTCCGGCAGCAGGCACACCAGGGTGATGTACAGCGCGCCGACCAGGGTCAGCCGCGTCATGACACCGTCGATGAACTTGGCGGTCTGTTCGCCCGGACGAATACCCGGCACGAACGCGCCCGACTTCTTCAGGTTGTCTGCCGTTTCACGCGCGTTGAAGATCAACGCGGTGTAGAAGAAGCAGAAAAACATGATTGCTGCGGCGTAGAACAGGATGTACAGCGGTTGCCCAGGCTGGAGCGTCGCCACCAGCGACTGGACCCAGGACACGCCTCCACCCGAGTTGCCCACCATCTGGCCGAGCGTCGCCGGGAACAGGATGATGCTCGAGGCAAAGATCGGCGGGATCACGCCGGCCATGTTCAGCTTCAGCGGCAGGTGGCTGGTCTGGCCTGCGATCATCTTGCGGCCCTGCTGACGCTTGGCGTAGTTGACCGTGATCCGGCGCTGCCCGCGCTCGACAAAAATCACGAAGGCCGTCACGGCGATGGCCATGAGGAACAGCAGGATCACGGTGATCGACGCGAGCTCACCGGTGCGCGCCAGCTCGAGGGTGCCCCCGATCGCCGCGGGCAAGCCCGCGACGATGCCGGCGAAGATCAGGATCGAGATGCCGTTTCCGATGCCACGCTCGGTGATCTGCTCGCCGAGCCACATCAGGAACATGGTGCCCGTGACCAGCGTGATCGCAGCAGTGACCACGAACCCCGGCCCCTGCACGTACACGAGCGGCGCGGGACCGGCAGATTGACCCTGCAACGCCACGCACACACCGACCGCCTGCACGGTCGCCAGCACCAGTGTGAACCAGCGGGTGTAGGTTGTGAGCTTGCGACGGCCGGACTCGCCTTCCTTGCGAAGCTGCTCGAGCGACGGCATCACGTGGCTCATGAGCTGGATGATGATCGACGCCGAGATGTACGGCATCACACCCAGCGCGAAGAGCGACATCCGGCTCAAGGCACCGCCACCGAACATGTTCACCATGTCCAGGATGCCGCCGCGCTGCTGCTCGAAGATGTCCGCCATCACCTGGGGGTCGACACCCGGGATGGTGATGTGCGACCCGAGGCGGAAGATGACCATGGCGAACAGCACAAACAAGATGCGCGAGCGCAGCTCGGCCGATTTGCCGAGGCCCTCCAGCGCGCTTCCGCCAGCTGTGCGTTGCTTTGCCACGTCCGTCAGACCTCGACTTTACCGCCAGCCGATTCGATCGCGCTGCGCGCGCCCGCACTGACGCCAACACCGTCGCCGCTGACCGTCAGGCCCTGCGGGGCGTCGCCGGAGAGCATGATCTTGGCAAACCGCGTCTGATCCGGCACCACGCCGGCCGCGAGCAACGACTGGAGCGTCACCTGACCGCCGTCCACGCGGGCCAGTTCGCTCGTGCGAACCTCGGCCACAAAGCGCGAACGACGTGAGGTGAAACCGTATTTCGGCAGACGGCGCTGCAGCGGCATCTGGCCGCCTTCGAAACCGACCTTGTGGTAGCCGCCGGAACGGGAGTGCTGACCCTTGTGACCGCGGCCACAGGTCTTGCCCGAGCCCGAACCAATGCCGCGTCCAACGCGGCGTGCAGCACGCTTGGAGCCGGCTGCTGGACTCAATTCATTCAAGCGCATCACGCACTCTCCTCGACCCGTAACAGGTAATAGGCTGTGTTGATCATGCCGCGGTTTTCCGGCGTGTCCGCCACTTCCACGGTCTGGTGGATGCGGCGAATGCCGAGTCCGCGCACGCTTTGCTGGTGGTTTTTCAGTCGCCCGTTGAGGCTCTTGACCAGGGTGACCTTGAGGGTTTTGGCACTCATGCGCCCAGGACCTCTTCGACGGTTTTGCGGCGTTTTGCAGCCACGCGCTCAGGCGAGTGCATGTCACACAACCCCCGCACCGTGGCCTGAACGACGTTGATCGGGTTGTTTGTGCCGACGATCTTGGCCAACACATTGCGTACGCCGGCCGCTTCGAACACCGCACGCATCGCACCGCCGGCAATGATGCCGGTACCTTCAGAGGCGGGCTGCATGTACACCCGGGCGGCGCCGTGCCGTACCATGACCGGGTACTGCAACGTGCCGTCCTTCAGGTGCACGTCCGCCATGTTCTTGCGCGCGCGCTCCATGGCTTTCTGGATCGCCAACGGGACTTCGCGCGCCTTGCCGTAACCAACGCCGACCCGCCCTTCGCCGTCACCGACCACGGTCAGTGCGGTGAAGCTGAATTGGCGGCCGCCCTTGATCGTCTTGGCAACGCGGTTCACCTCGACGAGCTTCTCGATCATGCCGTCGGTGTTGTTGTTGTTGTCGTGCTGCTGAGCCATGTCGGAATCCGATTAGAAATTGAGGCCGTTTTCACGGGCGGCGTCAGCGAGTGCCTTCACGCGGCCGTGGTAACGAAAGCCGGACCGGTCGAACGCGACGTCACTGACGCCCGCGTTCGACGCCCGCTCGGCGATGGCCTTGCCGACCGCCGCAGCGGCGTCCACGTTGCCGGTGTAGTCCAGCGATGAACGCATGTCCTTCTCGAGCGTCGAGCTCGTCGCGAGCACGGTCGCGCCGTCGGCACTGATGATTTGAGCATAGATGTGGCGCGGCGTGCGGTGCACACACAGGCGCGCCCGTCCGCTGTCACGAACGCGTGCGCGGCTCTTGGCGGCGCGACGCAGGCGTTGGCTTTTTTTGCTGGGTGCTGCCATGACTTATTTCTTCTTGGCTTCTTTCATGATGACGCGCTCGTCCGCGTAGCGAACGCCCTTGCCCTTGTAGGGCTCGGGGGGACGGAAGGCGCGGATCTCCGCGGCCACCTGACCCACCGCCTGCTTGTTGCTGCCCTTGACGACGAGCTCGGTTTGCGACGGGCTCTCGACCGTCACACCCTGCGGCACGTCGTAGACGACCGGGTGCGAAAAACCGAGGGTCAGATTCAACTTTTGGCCCTGTGCCTGCGCCCGGTAACCGACGCCGATCAAAGTCAGTTTCTTCTCGAAGCCGTCGCTGACGCCGACCACCAGGTTGTTCAGCAGCGCGCGCATGGTACCGGCCATCTTGTAGCCTTCCCGGTCTTCTTTGACCGGTCGCACCTGCAGCGCCGCGTCGTCCTGATCGACTGTCACCGCCTCGTGCAGCACGAGTGATTCGTTGCCCTTGGGGCCCTTCGCGCTGACTTCCTGTCCGGAGACAGACACGGTCACGCCCTTGGGCAGACTGACGGGTGCTTTTGCAACTCTTGACATTGGTAACCGCCCCTTATGCCACGTAGCACAGGATCTCGCCGCCCTCACCGGCCTGACGAGCTTTCTTGTCGCTCATCACGCCGCGGGAGGTCGAGACAATGGCCACGCCAAGACCGCCGAGCACCGTCGGGATCTCGTTCTTGTTCTTGTAGATGCGCAAGCCCGGGCGAGACACGCGCTTGATCATCTCGATGACCGGCTTGCCCTCGAAGTACCGCAGCTCGATCTCGAGCTCGCGTTTGGCACCAGCCTCACTGACGGCAAACTCGCCGATGTAGCCTTCGTCTTTCAGGACGTTTGCCACAGCGACTTTTTGCTTGGATGACGGCATCGCGACCTTCGCTTTCCCGGAGGTTTGCGCGTTGCGAATGCGGGTCAACATGTCCGCTATGGGATCAGACATACTCATTATCGATATCCCCCTTGTTACCAGCTTGCTTTCACTAGGCCAGGCACGTCGCCTCGCATAGCCGATTCACGGAGCTTGTTTCGGCTGAGGCCGAACTTGCGGTAGTAGCCGTGCGGGCGACCGGTCACACCACAGCGGTTGTGGCCGCGTGTGCTGGAACTGTCCCGAGGCAACATCTGGAGGCCCTTTGAAGCCGCCATCTTTTCCTCGTAACCGGCCTCCGGGTCGAGCAGGACCGCCTTGAACTCGGCGCGCTTTGCCGCGTACTTCGCAACCAGCTTGGTGCGCTTGGCTTCGCGGGCAACCATGGATTTCTTAGCCATAACTGTACTCTTACTGCCGGAACGGGAAGTTGAAGCCGCGCAACAAGCTGCGCGCTTCGTCGTCGTTCTGGGCGGAGGTGGTGATCGTGATGTCCATGCCACGAATGGCGTCGATCTTGTCGTAGTCGATCTCGGGGAAGATGATCTGCTCTTTCACACCCATGGAGTAGTTGCCACGGCCGTCAAAGGATTTCGCGTTCAGCCCCCGGAAGTCACGGATCCGCGGTATCGCCACGTTGACCAGGCGATCCAGGAATTCGTACATGCGCTCGCGGCGCAGCGTGACCTTGACGCCGATCGCCATGCCGTCGCGGATCTTGAAGCCGGCGATGGATTTGCGGGCGTAGGTGATCACGCCGCGCTGACCGGTGATCTGAGCGAGGTCGGACAGCGCCGAGTCGCAGATCTTGCGGTCTGCCACCGCCTGGCCGAGCCCCATGTTGATGCTGATCTTCTCGATCCGCGGAATCTGCATGCTGCTCTTGTACGCAAACTCCGACATCAGCGATGGCGCAATGGTCTCTTTGTAAACTTGCTGTAGACGTGCCATTGTCAGTGTCTCAGGAATCGATCTGCGCGCCGTTCGACTTGAACACGCGTACTTTCTTGCCGTCATCGAGCGTCTTGATGCCAACGCGATCGCCCTTGCCGGCTTCGCTGTTCCACACCTTCACGTTGGACGCCTGAATCGGGGCCTCTTGCTCGACTATGCCGCCAGGCACACCCGCCATCGGGTTGGGCTTGGTGTGCTTCTTGACCATGTTGACGCCGTCGACGATCAAACGGCCGTCCGCACGCACGGTTCTGACCGTGCCGCGTCGGCCCTTGTCACGGCCGGTCGTCACAATGACTTCATCGCCGGAGCGAACCTTGTTCATCTTGTGTTCCTCAGAGCACTTCTGGGGCGAGCGAGATGATCTTCATGAACTTCTCGCTGCGAAGCTCGCGCGTGACCGGCCCGAAGATACGGGTGCCGATCGGCTCGAGCTTGTTGTTCAAAATCACGGCGGCGTTGCCGTCGAAGCGGATCAGCGAGCCGTCAGGCCGACGCACACCGTGGCGCGTGCGCACCACCAGCGCGTTGTACACCTCACCCTTCTTGACCTTGCCCCGCGGGATCGCGTCCTTGACGCTGACCTTGATGATGTCCCCGATGCCGGCGTAGCGGCGGTGCGACCCGCCGAGCACCTTGATGCACTGGACGCGACGGGCACCGCTGTTGTCCGCTGCGGAGAGCACTGACTGCATTTGAATCACGGCGACGTCCTCAGCGTTCGGTGGAGGCTTCTACAACGCGCAGAAGCTTCCAGGTTTTGGTCTTGGACAAGGGGCGACACTCTTCAACCTGCACGGTGTCGCCGACGCGGCAGGTGTTGTCCTCGTCGTGGCAATGCAGCTTGTTCGAGCGGCGGACGAACTTCCCGTACAACGGGTGCTTGACCTTGCGCTCGACCATCACGGTGATCGACTTGTCCATTTTGTCGCTGACCACGATGCCGATGGCCGTGCGACGCAGTGACGTGTTTTCGGCACTCATGCCTGCTCACCTTGTTGTTTTTCCCGGATCACGGTCTTGACCCGAGCAATGTTGCGACGCGCCTGCTGCCAGATGTGCGGGCGGACTGTCTGGCCGCTGCCGCGCTGCATGCGCAGGTTGAACTGCTCCTTGCGCAGCTCGACCAGCTCGGCCTCGAGCTCGTCGACGGATTTTTCGCGAAGTTCAGTGGCGTTCATCACATCACCGTCCGGGCAACAAAGGTGGTCTTGACAGGCAGCTTGGCCGACGCCAGGCGAAAGGCTTCGCGTGCGACGTCTTCGGCCACGCCTTCCATCTCGTACAACATGGTCCCGGGTTGCACTTTCGCGACCCAGTACTCGACGTTGCCCTTGCCCTTGCCCATGCGGACTTCGATCGGCTTCTTGGAGATTGGCGTGTCGGGAAAGACACGGATCCAGATCTTGCCACCCCGTTTGATGTGACGGGTCATCGCGCGACGCGCCGCCTCGATCTGGCGCGCAGTGATGCGGCCGCGGTCTGCCGATTTCAAGCCGAACTCGCCGAAGCTGACCTTGTTGCCCGCTTGTGCGAGACCGCGGTTGCGGCCCTTGAACATCTTGCGGAATTTTGTGCGTTTTGGTTGCAGCATGATGTGTACGCCTTACTTGCGGCCCGCCGACGTTTCCGCCGCCACGGCCGCACGCTTCTGTTCGAGATCGAAGACCTCGCCCTTGCAGATCCACACCTTGACACCGATGATGCCGTAGGTGGTTTTCGCTTCTGCGGTGCCGTAATCGATGTCTGCACGCAGGGTGTGCAGCGGCACACGCCCGTCGTGGTACCACTCGCGACGCGCGATCTCCGCGCCGTTCAGGCGTCCGGACACCGCGACCTTCACGCCCTGGGCGCCGAGTCGCATGGTGTTGCCGATCACGCGCTTCATCGCGCGGCGGAACATCACGCGGCGCTCGAGCTGTTGTGCGACGCCCTCTGCGACCAGCTTCGCGTCGAGCTCGGGCTTGCGAATCTCGGCGATGTTGACCTTCACGTTGTTGACGTTCAGACCCAACAGCGGCGCCACTTCCTGCCGCAGCTTCTCGATGTCCGCACCCTGGCGGCCGATGACGATGCCGGGGCGCGCCGTGTGGATCACGATCTGCGCGGAGCGCGCCGGACGGTTGATCTGAATGCGGCTCACGGACGCGTGGGCGAGCTTCTTGAGCAGGAACTCGCGCACGGCGAGGTCGTTGTTCAGGTAGTTCGCGTAGTCACGCTTGTCGGCGTACCAGGTTGAATTCCAGTCCGCCGAAATGCCGAGGCGGATACCTACCGGATGTACTTTCTGTCCCATAGCTCTCTCAGCCCTCGGCCACTTCGATGGTGATGTGGCTGGTCCGTTTCAGGATGCGGTTAGCCCGACCCTTGGCCCGCGGGCGAATTCGTTTCATGGTCGGGCCCTCGTCGATCATCACGCGTGACACGTGCAATTCGTCGACGTCGGCACCCTCGTTGTGTTCCGCGTTGGAGATCGCGGACTCCAACATCTTCTTCAGCGTCACAGCGGCTTTCTTGTTGCTGAACTGCAGCAACTGGAGCGCCTTGGCAACGTGCAGGCCGCGGATCTGATCCGCCACCAGGCGCGCCTTCTGAGCCGAAATGCGGACATGGTGTTGTCTGGCGGTCGCTTGCATCGTCCCTACCTCGACTTCTTGTCCGCGACGTGGCCCTTGAAGGTCCGCGTCAGCGCAAATTCGCCGAGCTTCTGCCCGACCATGTTCTCGTTGATCAACACCGGCACGTGCTGGCGCCCGTTGTGCACGGCGATGGTCAACCCGACCATGTCAGGCACGATCATCGAACGGCGCGACCAGGTCTTGATGGGCTTGCGACTGTTGGCCTCGCGCGCGGCGTCCACCTTGGCTTGGAGGTGGTGGTCGACGAAAGGGCCTTTCTTGAGTGAACGTGGCATGGGTGCTCGTCCTACTTCTTGTTGCGGCGACGCACAATCAAGTGGTCGGTGCGTTTGTTGTGACGGGTTTTGTAGCCTTTGGTCGGCACACCCCAGGGCGTGACCGGGTGACGGCCGCCCGACGTTCGACCCTCACCACCACCGTGCGGGTGATCAACCGGGTTCATGACCACACCGCGTACGGTCGGGCGAACGCCGCGCCAGCGCTTGGCGCCGGCCTTGCCGAGCTTGCGCAGCGAGTGTTCGCCGTTGCTGACAACCCCGACGGTGGCACGGCACTCGGACGGCACCTTGCGCATCTCGCCCGAGCGCAGCCGCAGCGTGACGTGTGCACCCTCGCGCGCGACGATCTGCACCGAGGCTCCGGCGCTGCGGGCCATCTGCGCGCCCTTGCCGGGGCGAAGTTCGACGCAGTGGACCACGGTACCCACCGGGATGTTCGAGAGCGGCAAGGCGCTGCCGGGCTTGATCGGCGCATCGCGCCCCGACCGGATCGGCGCACCGGCCTTCACGCCGTTGGGCGCGATGATGTACCGGCGCTCGCCGTCGGCGTAGAGCACCAGAGCGATGTGCGCGCTGCGGTTCGGGTCGTACTCAACGCGCTCGACACGGCCGTCAATGCCGTCCTTGTTGCGCTTGAAGTCGATGATCCGGTACCGCTGCTTGTGCCCACCGCCAATGTGGCGGGTGGTGATCCGGCCGGCGTTGTTGCGCCCACCGGACTTGGTCTTCTTCTCGACCAACGCTTCGTGCGGCCGGCCCTTGTGCAGGGACCGGTCGACGATCTGGACCACACCACGGCGTCCAGCGGAAGTCGGTTTAGCTTTGACGATTGCCACGGTTAGCTGCCCTCGAATGCGGTCATGTCGATGTCATGGCCGTCCGCCAGCCTGACAACGGCCTTTTTCCAGTCACTGCGCTTGCCGAGCCGTTGCCCGTGGCGCTTGACCTTGCCCTTGACAGCCTGGATCTGGACAGAGCTGACCTTGACACTGAACAACTGCTCGACGGCCCGCTTGACCTCGAGCTTGTTGGCATCGGTTGCCACCCTGAAGGTGTGACGTGCATTGAGCTCGGCATCCACAGTGGCCTTCTCAGACACATGCGGTCCCAGCAACACCTGGTAAAGACGCTCGGCATTCATGAGAAGCGCTCCTCGAGCTGCTTGACCGCGGCAGAGGTCACGATCACCTTCTCGTGCCCGACCAGGCTGACCGGGTCGATGTGGAAGACGTCGGTCGCCTGCACGTACGGCAGGTTGCGCGACGCGAGGTCGACCTTCTCGTCGTAGCCTTCGAGCACGATCAGGCAGTCGCTGACCGACATGCCCTTGAGCTTCTCGTTGAGCATTTTGGTCTTCGGTGCATCGAGACCGAAGGACTCGACCACAATCAACCGCTCCTGGCGCACCAGTTCGGACAGAATGGCCCGCATTGCACCGCGGTACATCTTCTTGTTGAGCTTCTGTTCGAAGCTGCGCGGGCGCGCAGCGAAGGTCACACCACCGCTGCGCCAGATCGGCGAACGGCTTGTGCCGGCGCGTGCACGGCCAGTGCCCTTCTGCCGCCAGGGCTTGGCACCGCCACCGCTGACATCGGACCGCGTTTTCTGCGCCTTGGTGCCCGCACGACCGCCCGCCTGGTAGGCGACGACAGCCTGGTGCACCAACGACTCGTTGAAATCGCGCGCGAACACGGCGTCGGCTGCTTCCACAGACCCGTCACCGTCAAAGAATTTAAGCTCCACGTCGACCCCCAACTACGCTTTGGCTTTGACGGCCGGCGTGACGAAGACGTCACCACGCTTGCCGCCAGGGACTGCACCGCGCACGAGCAGCAGGTTGCGCTCTGCGTCGACACGCACAATCCGGAGGTTTTGAACGGTGACGCGCTCGTCACCCATGTGACCGGCCATTTTCTTGCCCTTGAACACGCGTCCGGGCGTTTGGTTCTGACCGATTGAGCCGGGCGCGCGGTGTGACAGCGAGTTGCCGTGCGTCGCGTCCTGCATGCTGAAGTTGTGGCGCTTGACGCCACCCTGGAAGCCCTTGCCCTTTGAGGTGCCAGCGACGTCAACCGTCTGACCGTCCTCGAACAAGCTCACGGTGAGCTCCCCGCCGGCGGCGATGCCGGCCTGCTCGAGCGCCTCGGCACTCGCGCGGAACTCCCACAAGCCGCGACCGGCTCCGGTACCGACCTTGGCGAAATGACCCGCCTCGGGCTTGGTCAATCGAGACGCTTTGCGCTCCCCGACGGTGACCTGGTAGGCGGAGTAGCCATCGACCTCTTCCGTGCGAACCAGCGTGACGCGGTTCGGGTCGACTTCGATGACTGTCACGGGCTCAGACACGCCGTCTTCGGTAAAGACACGCGTCATCCCGGCCTTTCGACCGACAAGTCCAATAGACATGATTTTCCTCTATTCACCTCACCGATTGCGATTGACCGGCGATGACTGAAGCAGGTAAAAAAAGCTGGCCCGGCTGAGTAACTCAACCGGGCCAACTGAGCTGCGCAGTATAGCAGTCGATTTCAGCCGGTGACAACTGCTGGACCGCAATTGCCGGCGAAAAGCCCTAAAGACTTCCCGCAACCGGCCGCTACCCCGCCGCCTAGGTGAGCTTGATCTGCACGTCCACGCCCGCGGCGAGGTCGAGCTTCATCAGTGCATCAACGGTTTTGTCGGTCGGGTCGACGATGTCCATCAGGCGCTTGTGCGTGCGGATCTCGTACTGGTCACGTGCGTCCTTGTTGACGTGCGGGGACGTCAGAACGGTGTACCGCTCCTTCTTGGTCGGCAGCGGAATCGGGCCGAGAATGCGGGCGCCGGTGCGCTTGGCCGTCTCGACGATTTCACGCGTCGACTTGTCGATCAGCTTGTGGTCGAAACCCTTGAGCCGGATGCGGATAACCTGGTTTTGCATTGCAGACATAGTGTTTTACTCGAAAATTTTAGCGACGACGCCAGCACCCACGGTGCGGCCACCTTCGCGGATCGCAAAGCGAAGTCCGTCTTCCATCGCAATCGGCGCAATCAGCTCGACCGACACCTTCACGTTGTCGCCCGGCATCACCATCTCGGTGCCCTCTGGCAACTCCACCGCACCGGTCACGTCGGTCGTGCGGAAGTAGAACTGCGGACGGTACCCGTTGAAGAACGGCGTGTGACGGCCACCCTCGTCCTTGCCCAGCACGTACACTTCGGCTTCGAACTTGGTGTGCGGCGTGATCGTGCCCACGTGGCACAGCACCTGACCACGCTCCACTTCGTCACGCTTCGTGCCGCGCAGCAGCACGCCAACGTTGTCGCCCGCCTCGCCCTGGTCGAGCAGCTTGCGGAACATCTCAACGCCCGTGACCGTGGTCTTCTGCGTCTCCTTGATACCGACGATCTCGACCTCTTCACCGACCTTCACCAGACCACGCTCAACGCGGCCCGTGACCACCGTACCGCGGCCCGAAATCGAGAACACGTCCTCGATCGGCAGCAGGAACGGCTTGTCGACCGGACGCTCCGGCTGCGGAATGTAGGTGTCCAGTGCTTCGATCAGCTTCGCGATCGCCTCGCCACCCAGCGCACCCTCGTCGCCCTCGAGCGCCTTCAGCGCCGAACCCGTCACGATCGGCGTGTCGTCGCCCGGAAACTCGTAGGTGTCCAGCAGCTCGCGGATCTCCATCTCGACGAGCTCAAGCAGCTCCTCGTCGTCGACCATGTCCGCCTTGTTCAGAAACACCACGATGTACGGCACACCCACCTGGCGAGCCAACAGAATGTGCTCGCGCGTCTGCGGCATCGGGCCGTCCGCCGCTGAACACACCAGAATCGCGCCGTCCATCTGCGCCGCTCCCGTGATCATGTTCTTCACATAGTCGGCGTGACCCGGGCAGTCAACGTGCGCGTAGTGACGCGACTCGGACTCGTACTCCACGTGCGAGGTCGCAATCGTGATGCCGCGCGCCTTCTCTTCCGGCGCGTTGTCGATCTGGTCAAACGCACGCTGCTCGCCGCCAAACTTCTTGCCCTGTACCACCGTCAACGCCGCCGTCAGCGTCGTCTTGCCGTGGTCAACGTGGCCTATCGTGCCCACGTTTACGTGCGGCTTCGTGCGTTCGAATTTTTCCTTTGACACTGTGATGTCCTCTCAAAAAAACGGTCAGATCCTGCGGTGCGCCGCCGGGTCGGTGTGCCGCCCGGGTGCGCGGTTGTTCATCGGTGCGACAACGCGTCCACCACGTTCTTGGGCGCCTCGGCGTAACGCGCGAATTCCATGCTGTACGAAGCCCGCCCCTGCGTCGCCGAGCGCAGGTCGGTCGCGTACCCGAACATCTCCGCCAGCGGCACTTCGGCGGCCACCTGCTTGCTGCCCGACGGTGAGTCGGTCATGCCGGACACCAGCCCGCGCCGACGGTTCAGGTCGCCGATAACGTCGCCCATGTACGCTTCGGGCGTCTCGACTTCGACTGCCATGACCGGCTCGAGCAGCTTCGGCGACGCCTGCTCGACGCCGTCGCGAAACCCCATCGACCCGGCAATCTTGAATGCCATCTCGCTCGAATCGACGTCGTGGTAGGACCCGTCGAACAAGGTGACCTTGACGTCGACCACCGGGAAGCCCAGCAACACGCCGCTTTGCATCTGCTCCTGTACCCCGCGGTCGACGGCGGGGATGTACTCCTTGGGCACGACACCGCCGGTAATCGCGTTCTCGAAGGCGTAGCCCTCGCCTGCCGCTTGCGGTTCGAGACGTAACCACACGTGGCCGAACTGCCCGCGCCCGCCGGTCTGCCGCACGAACTTGCCTTCGACTTCGGTCTGCTGACCGATCGTCTCGCGGTAGGCCACCTGCGGTTTGCCCACGGACGCATCGACGTTGAACTCGCGCTTCATGCGGTCGACCAGGATTTCCAGGTGCAATTCGCCCATCCCGGAGATGATCGTCTGCCCCGATTCCTCGTCCGTGTGCACCCGAAACGACGGGTCTTCCTGCGCCAGACGCCCGAGCGCGACCGCCATCTTGTCCTGGTCGGCCTGCGACTTCGGCTCAACGGCGACGGAGATCACCGGCTCGGGAAACTCCATGCGCTCGAGCACGATCTTCTTGTCCATCGCGCAGAGCGTTTCGCCGGTGGTCACGTCTTTCAACCCGACCGCCGCGGCGATGTCCCCCGCCCGCACTTCCTTGATTTCTTCACGCGAACTCGCGTGCATCTGCAACAGCCGACCGATGCGCTCGCGCTTGCCCTTGACCGAATTGAAAACGGCATCGCCGGACTTCAGCACGCCCGAATAGACCCGCATGAAGGTCAGCGAACCGACGAACGGGTCGGTTGCGATCTTGAAGGCCAGCGCGGCAAAGGGCGCATCGTCGTCCGCGGGACGCTCGTCTTCGGTGTCGTCGACCAGACCGCGGATCGGAGGCACGTCGAGCGGCGACGGCATCAGGTCGATGACCCGGTCGAGCAGCGTCTGAACGCCCTTGTTCTTGAACGCGGTGCCGCAGGTGACCGGCACGATGTCGAGGTTCAGGGTGCGAAGGCGCAAGCCCTCGATGATGTCCTCGGCACCGAGGTCGCCGTCCTCGAGGTATTTCTCGGTCAGCGCCTCGCTGCCGTCGGCGGCGGCTTCGACCATGCGCTCGCGCCAGAGTCCGCAGACGTCGCTGAGGTGATCCGGCACAGGGCCGGTGGCGAACTGCGCGCCCATGTCCTCGTCGGACCAGGTGTAGGCCGTCATCGTGATCAGGTCGACCACACCGACGAAATCGTCCTCTTCACCGATCGGCCACTGCACCGGCACCGGGTTGGCACCGAGGCGCTGCGTCAGGCTGTCGACCACGTACTCGTAGTTCGCGCCGACGCGGTCCATCTTGTTGACGAAGGCCATGCGCGGCACGCCGTACTTGTTGGCCTGCCGCCAGACGGTCTCGGACTGCGGCTGCACGCCGTCGACCGACGAGAGCACAAAGACCGCGCCGTCGAGCACGCGCAACGAGCGCTCGACTTCGATGGTGAAGTCGACGTGCCCTGGCGTGTCGATGATGTTGATGCGGTGCTGGTCGAACTGCTGCGCCGACCCGGTCCAGAAGCAGGTGGTTGCCGCGGACGTTATCGTGATCCCGCGTTCCTGCTCCTGCTCCATCCAGTCCATCGTGGCAGCGCCATCGTGGACTTCACCGATCTTGTGGTTGACGCCCGTGTAGAACAGAATCCGCTCGGTCGTCGTGGTCTTGCCCGCGTCGATGTGCGCCATGATGCCGATGTTTCGGTAGCGCTCAATGGGTGTGCTGCGGGACAAGACAAGATTCCAGACTGCGCGCCAACGCTACCAGCGGTAGTGGGCAAACGCCTTGTTGGCCTCGGCCATGCGGTGCGTGTCTTCACGCTTTTTCGCCGCAGCGCCGCGGTTCTCGGTGGCATCGAACAGCTCGCCTGCCAGCTTCTGGGTCATGGACTTCTCGCCGCGCTTGCGCGCCGCGTCGATGATCCAGCGCATGGCCAGAGTGTTACGGCGCACGGGACGCACTTCGACGGGCACCTGGTAGGTCGCACCGCCGACACGGCGAGACTTCACCTCGACCGCCGGGCTGACGTTATCCAGCGCAGCGCCCATCAGCTCGACCGGGTCGCCCTTGCCTTTCTCGGCGAGGATGTCGAGTGCGCCGTAGAGGATGCCCTCGGCGACCGACTTCTTGCCGCTCTTCATGATCATGTTCACGAATTTCGCCACTTTCAGATCACCGAACTTCGGGTCCGGCAGGATGGCGCGCTGCTGACTTTCTCTTCTGCGTGACATGGCAGATACCTCAGGACTTGGGTCGCTTGGTGCCGTACTTGGAACGGCCTTGCTTGCGGGAATCCACGCCCTGGGTATCGAGCGCGCCGCGCACGGTGTGGTATCGCACTCCCGGCAAGTCCTTGACACGGCCGCCACGGATCAGCACGACCGAGTGCTCCTGGAGGTTGTGGCCCTCACCACCGATGTAGGAGGTCACCTCGAAGCCGTTGGTCAGCCGCACGCGCGCGACCTTCCGCATCGCCGAGTTGGGCTTCTTCGGCGTGGTGGTGTAGACGCGAGTGCAGACGCCCCGCTTCTGGGGGCAAGCCTCCAGCGCCGGTACGTTGCTCTTCTCGACCTTGCTCTTGCGCGGCTTGCGCACGAGCTGATTGATTGTGGCCATATGCTATCCGTTGGTATTCCAGCCGGGGACGCCGCGTGGCGTCACGGCACTTGTCTCCGGGCAAATCAAAAGCAGGCCGTGTTAACACGGCCCGCGAAAACCCGCAATTTTAGGGTTCTGGCGCAATCAGTGTCAACTGAATGCGCCAAAACCCGTCGATCACGACTCGTTGGCCGGCAATGACGAGCCGTCCGCAGACGACTCCGCTGCCGTGACAACGTCGACGGGCGCCTCGGCGGCCGCCTGGTTGTCCACTTCCTCGAACATCGACTGCAGCTCGGACAGGTCGACGTCAACGTCCCGCGCCGGCGCGTTCTTGCGCATGCGCTGGTACGCCTGACCGGTGCCGGCCGGGATCAGCCGTCCGACGATCACGTTCTCCTTCAACCCGCGCAGGTTGTCACGCAGGCCACGCACCGACGCGTCGGTCAACACCCGGGTCGTCTCCTGGAACGAGGCTGCCGAGATGAAGGAATCGGTCACGAGTGACGCCTTGGTGATACCGAGCAGGTTGCGCTCGTAGCGCACCGGCAGCTTGCCGTCCGTCTCGAGCTGGTCGTTCAGATCGCGCACACGCGAAATGTCGACCTGCTCACCGGGCAGCAGGGTGGAATCGCCCGAATCCGTGACTTCGACCTTGCGCAGCATCTGGCGAATGATCACCTCGATGTGCTTGTCGTTGATGCCCACACCCTGCAGGCGGTAGACGTCCTGGATTTCCTTGACGAGGTAGGCAGCCAATTCGCTGACACCGAGCAGGCGCAGGATATCGTGCGGGTTGTGCTCACCGTCGACCACAACTTCGCCCTTCTCGACGTGCTCACCCTCGAACACGTTGACCTGACGCCATTTGGGAATCAGTTCCTCGTAGCGTTCACCGTCTTCCATGGTGATCACGAGGCGCTGCTTGCCCTTGGTCTCCTTGCCGAACGACACCGTGCCGGTCACTTCGGCGAGGATCGCCGGCTCCTTCGGGCGACGTGCCTCGAAGAGATCCGCCACCCGCGGCAGACCGCCGGTGATGTCACGGGTCTTCGAGGACTCCTGCGGCAGACGGGCGACGACGTCACCGATGGCGACCTCGGCTCCGTCCTCGAGCTGAATCAAAGCGCCGGCTGGCAGGTAATAGTGCGCCGGCAGGTCGGTGCCGCTGTAGTTGAGGTCTTCGCCGTTCTCGTCGACCAGGCGCACCATCGGGCGCAGGTCCTTGCCCGCACTGCTGCGTTGCTTCGGGTCGCGGATGACGATCGAGCTGACACCGGTGTACTCGTCGGTTTCGCGGTCGATGGTCACACCGTCGACGAAATCGATGAAACGCACGCGGCCCGCCACCTCGGTGATGATCGGGTGGGTGTGCGGGTCCCAGTTGGCAACAGCCTGGCCGGCCGTGACGGCTTCGCCGTCCTTCGCCGCCAGCACCGCACCGTAGGGCACACGGTAGCGCTCGCGCACACGCCCGCTGTCGTCGAGGACACTGAGTTCGCCGGAGCGTGACACCGCCACTTCCTGGTCGTGCTTGTTGGTGATCAGCTTGATGTTGGACAGGCGCGCCGTACCCGCCGACTTGACGTCGATCGAGCTGGCCGCCGCCGACCGGCTCGCGGCCCCCCCGATGTGGAAGGTGCGCATGGTCAGCTGGGTGCCGGGCTCACCGATGGACTGGGCCGCGATGACCCCGATCGCCTCGCCCGCGTTGATCTGGTCGCCCCGCGCCAGGTCACGCCCGTAACACATGGCGCACACGCCGTAGCGGGTCTTGCAGGTGATCGGCGAGCGCACGGTCACCTCGTCGACGCCCGACTCCTCGAGCAGGTCGACGAGTTTCTCGTCCAGCAACGTGCCGGCTTCGAGCAGGACCTCGTCCGTGCTCGTGTCGATGATGTCGAGCGCAGTGACCCGTCCGAGCACCCGCTCACGCAGTGGCTCGACAACGTCACCGCCTTCGATGATCGGGCGCATGACCAGGCCGTCCTTGGTGCCGCAATCGACTTCGTTGACTACGACGTCCTGTGCGACGTCGACCAGGCGACGCGTGAGGTACCCGGAGTTGGCGGTTTTCAGCGCCGTGTCCGCCAGGCCCTTGCGGGCACCGTGGGTCGAGACGAAGTACTGCAGGACGTTCAGGCCCTCGCGGAAGTTGGCCGTGATCGGTGTCTCGATGATCGAGCCGTCCGGCTTGGCCATCAGACCGCGCATCCCCGCCAGCTGGCGGATCTGGGCAGCACTGCCTCGGGCGCCCGAGTCGGCCATCATGAAGATCGCGTTGAAGGACGCTTGTTCGGCGTCGTTGCCGTCTTTGTCCTGCACCGTCTCGGAGCCGAGCTCGGCCATCATGGACTGGGCGACCTTTTCGTTCGCCGCCGACCAGATGTCGATGACCTTGTTGTACCGCTCACCGGCCGTGACCAGTCCTTGCGCGTACTGAGACTCGATCTCCTTCACCTCGTCTTCGGCCGAATCGATGATCGGCTTCTTGGCTTCGGGGATGACCATGTCTTCGATGCCGATCGACATGCCGGCCTGCGTCGCCTGACGGAAGCCGAGGTACATGAGCTGGTCCGCGAAGACCACGGTGTCCTTGAGGCCACAGTTGCGGTAGCAGGTGTTCACGAGACGCGAGATGTTCTTCTTCGTGAGGTCACAGTCCACCAGGCTGAACGGCATGCGCTCGGGCAGGAGCTCCGACAGCATTGCACGGCCCACCGTGGTTTCGACCCGGCGGATGCTGGAGGTGAACTCGCCCGTTTCCTCGTCGAGCTCGCTGTCGCGTACCCGCACGGTGACTTTCGCACCCAGCCCGACGTGCTTGCTCTCGTAGGCGCGGCGGCATTCGGACACGTCCGCGAAGCGGCTGCCCTCGCCTTTCGCGCCGATCTTTTCGCGCGTCATGTTGTAGAGGCCGAGGACGATGTCCTGCGACGGCACGATGATCGGCTCGCCGTTGGCCGGAGAAAGCACGTTGTTGGTCGCCATCATCAGCGCGCGGGCTTCGAGCTGCGCCTCGATCGACAACGGTACGTGAACCGCCATCTGGTCACCGTCGAAGTCGGCGTTGAACGCCGCGCAGACGAGCGGGTGCAGCTGGATCGCCTTGCCCTCGATCAGCACCGGCTCGAACGCCTGGATGCCGAGGCGGTGCAGGGTCGGCGCGCGGTTGAGCATGACCGGGTGTTCACGGATCACCTCTTCGAGGATGTCCCAGACCTCCGGCCCCTCGCGCTCAACCAGTTTCTTCGAGGCCTTGATGGTGGCGGCGAGACCGCGCATCTGCAGCTTCGAGAAAATGAACGGCTTGAAGAGCTCGAGCGCCATTTTCTTCGGCAGGCCACACTGGTGCAGGCGCAGGGTCGGGCCGACCACGATGACCGAGCGGCCCGAGTAATCGACGCGCTTGCCAAGCAGGTTCTGACGAAAGCGGCCCTGCTTGCCCTTGATCATGTCGGCGAGCGACTTCAGCGGACGCTTGTTCGTGCCCGTGATCGCGCGGCCGCGACGACCGTTATCGAGTAGCGCGTCGACTGACTCCTGCAGCATGCGCTTTTCGTTCCGCACAATGATGTCCGGCGCGTTCAGCTCCAGCAGCCGACGCAGACGGTTGTTACGGTTGATCACGCGACGATACAGATCGTTCAGATCCGAGGTAGCGAAGCGGCCACCGTCGAGCGGCACCAGCGGACGCAGGTCCGGCGGCAGAACCGGCAGCACGGTCAGCACCATCCACTCGGGCTTGTTGCCCGACTCGATGAACGACTCGAGCAGCTTGAGTCGCTTGGACAGGCGTTTGATCTTGGTCTCGGAGCGCGTGGCGCCGATGTCTTCACGTACCTGCAGCACTTCGCGCTGCAGATCGATCGTCATCAGCATCTCGCGCACGGCCTCGGCGCCCATGCGGGCATCGAACTCGTCGCCATACTGCTCGATGGCTTCGAGGTACATCTCATCGGTCAGCAGCTGGCCCCGCTCCAGCGGCGTCATACCCGGATCGACGACCACGAAAGCCTCGAAGTAGAGCACGCGCTCGATCTCGCGCAGGGTCATGTCGAGCATCAGACCAATTCGGCTGGGCAGCGACTTCAGGAACCAGATGTGCGCAACCGGGCTGGCCAGTTCGATGTGCGCCATGCGCTCGCGGCGGACCTTCGTCTGCGTGACTTCGACACCGCACTTCTCGCAAACGACGCCGCGATGCTTCAGACGCTTGTACTTGCCGCACAGGCACTCATAGTCCTTGATCGGACCGAAGATTTTGGCGCAGAACAACCCGTCGCGTTCTGGCTTGAACGTCCGGTAGTTGATCGTCTCCGGCTTCTTCACCTCACCGAACGACCACGACCGGATCATGTCCGGCGACGCAAGCCCGATCCGGATCGCGTCGAAGTCGTCTACGGTGTTCTGGTATTTGAATAGCTTCAGAAGATCTTTCATTAGTCTGTTTCCAGTTCGATGTTGATACCCAGAGAGCGAATCTCTTTGACCAATACGTTGAAAGATTCAGGCATGCCTGCATCCATTTCGTGCTCGCCGTCCACGATGTTCTTGTACATCTTGGTGCGGCCCTGCACGTCGTCGGACTTGACGGTCAGCATCTCCTGCAGGGTGTAGGACGCGCCGTAGGCTTCGAGAGCCCAGACCTCCATCTCCCCGAATCGCTGGCCGCCGAACTGCGCCTTGCCGCCCAGCGGCTGCTGGGTGACCAGGCTGTACGGCCCGGTGGAACGTGCGTGCATCTTGTCATCGACGAGATGATTGAGCTTCAGCATGTACATGTAGCCAACGGTGGTCTCGCGTGCGAACTTGTCGCCCGTGCGGCCATCCGTCAGTCGCATCTGCCCCGTATCACCGTAGTCCGCCAGTTTCAGCAGGTTCTTGATTTCTGCTTCCGTGGCGCCGTCGAACACCGGCGTCGCAGTGGGCAGGCCGTTGACCAGGTTGCCGGCGAGTTCATGCACTTCCGCATCCGACAGGGAACGAATGTCCTCTTCGCGCCCGCCGGTCGTGTTGTACACGTCGGACAGGAAACCCCGGATCTTGGTCGTCGACTCCTGCGCCTTGAGCATCGAATTGATCTTCAGTCCGATACCCTTTGCTGCCATGCCGAGGTGCGTTTCGAGCACCTGACCGATGTTCATGCGCGACGGCACGCCCAGCGGGTTGAGCACGATGTCGACCGGCGTACCGTCGTCGAGGTACGGCATGTCCTCAACCGGCACGATCGTCGAGATCACACCCTTATTACCGTGACGGCCGGCCATCTTGTCACCCGGCTGAATACGCCGTTTGACGGCCAGATAAACCTTCACCATCTTGAGTACGCCCGGCGCCAGATCGTCGCCGGCGGTGATTTTGGCTTTCTTCTCATCGTAACGACGGTCGAACTCATCCCGCTGCGACTTCAGACGCTCGGACGCGCGCTCGAGCTGCTCGTTCGCCTCATCGTTCTTCAGGCGAATTTCGAACCACTTCTCTCGCGGCACCTCAGCAAGGTAGGCAGCCGTTACCTTGCTGCCGGACTTGAGCTTGTTCGGGCCGCCCTGGGCAACCTTGCCCAGCAACATACGCTCCATTCGCTCGTAGATATCCTCTTCGAGAATTCGCAGCGTGTCGTCGAGGTCCTTGCGGACGCTCTCGAGCTCGGCACGCTCGATCGACAGTGCACGTGCATCCTTTTCGACGCCGTCGCGGGTGAATACCCTGACATCGATGACAGTGCCGTCCATACCAGGCGGTACGCGCAGGCTGGTGTCTTTCACGTCCGAGGCTTTCTCGCCGAAGATCGCGCGCAGGAGTTTTTCCTCAGGCGTCAGCTGGGTCTCGCCCTTTGGCGTGACCTTGCCGACCAGGATATCGCCAGCGTTGACCTCAGCACCAATAAACGCGATACCGGACTCGTCGAGCTTAGCGAGCGCGGCGTCGCCGACGTTTGGAATGTCGGAGGTGATGTCTTCGCTACCGAGCTTGGTATCGCGCGCGACGCAGGACAACTCTTCGATATGAATTGTGGTGAAGCGGTCTTCCTGGACGACACGCTCGGAGATCAGGATCGAGTCCTCAAAGTTGTAGCCGTTCCAGGGCATGAACGCGACGAGCAGGTTCTGGCCGAGTGCCAGCTCGCCCATGTTCGTCGACGGACCGTCAGCGAGTACGTCATCCTTGGCAATCATGTCACCCTCGTTCACCAGCGGCCGCTGGTTGATGCAGGTGTTCTGATTGGAGCGTGTGTACTTCGTCAGGTTGTAGATATCGACACCCGACTCCGAAGCATCGGTCTCGTCGTCGTTGACGCGAACCACAATGCGGGATGCGTCGACCGAGTCGATCCGACCACCACGCTTGGCGACGACCGTCACACCCGAGTCCACAGCAACCGCACGCTCGATACCGGTACCGACCAGCGGCGCCTCTGCGCGCAGCGTCGGTACAGCCTGGCGCTGCATGTTCGAGCCCATCAAAGCACGGTTGGCGTCGTCGTGCTCCAGGAACGGAATCAGCGCTGCGGCAACCGAGACGATTTGGCGCGGCGAGACGTCCATGTAGTCGATAGCGTCCGGCGCGCTGAGCGTAAACTCGTTCTTGTGGCGAACGGACACGAGCTCTTCGGTGAACTTGCCGTTCTTGTCGAGCTCGGAGTTCGCCTGGGCGATGATGAAGTTCGCCTCCTCAATCGCCGACAGATAGACGATCTCGCTGGTCGCCTTGCTGTTGGACACCTTGCGGTAGGGCGTCTCCAGAAAACCGTACTCGTTCGTTCGCGCGTACACGGCGAGCGAGTTGATCAGGCCGATATTCGGGCCTTCCGGCGTCTCGATCGGGCAAACACGGCCGTAATGCGTCGGATGAACGTCGCGCACCTCGAATCCCGCGCGTTCACGCGTCAGGCCGCCCGGCCCGAGTGCCGAGACGCGGCGTTTGTGCGTGACTTCCGATAGCGGGTTGTTCTGGTCCATGAACTGCGAAAGCTGGCTCGAACCAAAGAACTCCTTGACGGCTGCGGCAACCGGCTTCGCATTGATCATTTCCTGCGGCATCAAACCTTCGGTTTCGGCCTGCGTAAGGCGCTCCTTCACCGCGCGCTCAACACGGACTAGACCGACGCGGAAAGCGTTCTCAGCCATCTCGCCGACGCTGCGAATACGGCGATTGCCGAGGTGATCGATGTCATCCACGGTGCCGTTACCGTTGCGAATGTCGACGAGCGTTTTCAGCACGTCCAGGATGTCGTCGTTGTCCAGCACGCCCGAACCCTCGGAGGTGTCTCGACCGACTCGACGATTGAACTTCATGCGCCCAACGGACGAAAGGTCGTAACGCTCATCGTTGAAGAACAGATTCTGGAACAGGTTCTCGGCCGCTTCCTTCGTCGGCGGCTCGCCCGGGCGCATCATTCGATAGATTTCAACGAGTGCCTCAAGGCGTGTCGTCGACGGATCGATGCGCAAGGTATTTGAAATGTACGGGCCCCGATCCAGGTCGTTAACGTATAGCGTACGGATGTGCTCGACGCCCTTCTCTATCAGCGCCGCGACCAGTTCTTCGGTCAGTTCGTCATTGGCAGCGGCAATGAGCTCGCCGGTCTCGGTGTCGACGACGTCGTGCGCCAGCACTTTGCCGACGAGGTATTCCTGCGGCACGACCAGCTTGTCGACCGTCGACTTCTCCATGTCACGAACGTGCTTGGCCGTGATGCGGCGGCCTTCCTCGACGATGACCTTGCGGCCGAGCTTGATGTCGAAGATCGCTGATTCACCGCGCAGGCGTTCCGGCACGAGGCCCATTTTGATGTCCTTGTCGGACAGGAAGAACTCGTTGGTGTCGAAGAAGATATCGAGCATCTCTTCGTTCGACATACCGAGGGCACGCATGATGATCGTCACCGGCAGTTTGCGCCGCCGGTCGATGCGGGCGAACACGCAATCCTTCGGATCGAACTCGAAATCGAGCCACGAGCCGCGATACGGAATGATGCGAGCTGAGAACAAGAGCTTGCCGGAAGAGTGCGTTTTGCCTTTATCGTGGTCGAAGAACACACCCGGAGACCGGTGCAGTTGCGACACAATGACGCGCTCCGTGCCATTGATCACGAACGTGCCGTGGTCGGTCATCAGCGGCATTTCGCCGAGATAAACCTCCTGCTCCCGAATATCCTTGACGGGCTTCGGCGTGCCACTCGCCTCCTTGTCATAGATGACCAGGCGGACCTTTACGCGAATCGGTGCTGCGTAAGTCAGGCCGCGCATCTGGCATTCCTTGACGTCGAAAACCGGGTCTCCAAGGCGGTAGCTCACATATTCGAGGGCCGCATTACCGGAATAGCTGACGATCGGGAACACGGACTTGAACGCCGCGTGCAGCCCAATCTCCTCCCGGTTTTCCTCGGCATCGCTCTCGGGACCGACCTGCAGAAACTTCTCGTAGGAGTCGAGCTGAATCGACAGCAGATACGGAACATCAAGAATCGTCGGCCGCTTGCCGAAATTCTTACGAATTCGCTTTTTCTCAGTGAATGAATACGCCATTCGAGATAACCCTCGTTAGTTGCGGTAGCCGGTTGGCAGCGCCTGGGCGCCGGTTACCGCGGATCCATGTGCGAGCCTTGCTTGCCGGTTCTCCCGGCAACAGAACGCAAGAAAGCAGACCGGGAAGCTCGCCCTCCCGGCCTGCTCTTTAACACTGCGAGCTGGCAGCACGCGAGTCGACTACTTGAGCTCGACTTCGGCGCCAGCTTCTTCGAGCTGCTTCTTGAACTCTTCTGCCTCGTCCTTGGATGCGGCTTCCTTGATCGTCGACGGCGCACCCTCGACGGCATCCTTGGCTTCCTTAAGACCGAGACCGGTGATGCCGCGCACAGCTTTAATGACAGCAACTTTGTTGCCGCCAAAGCTCTTAAGTACGACGTCGAACTCGTCTTTCTCTTCGGCAGCGTCCGCAGCCTCACCGCCGGCAGCGCCAGCAGCGGCTACTGCAACGGGTGCCGCAGCAGAAACGCCCCACTCTTCCTCGAGCATCTTTACGAGCTCGACAACTTCCATGATGGGCTTTGCGCTCAGTTCTTTGAGCAGATCTTCGTTTGACATTGCCATTTCG
>JBCCUP010000005.1 GCA_039196715.1 Pseudomonadota bacterium | reverse complement strand
TCCCTGCCCACCCATGGCGTAGTCGTTACTGTTTGTTGTACCCAGGTTGTTGAAAATCTGACCATCTACGTTAACCGGAGTGGCCAGGAAGTCGAATAGCACAGTGTGCGTGTCGTCGTTTGCGTTGTATCGGTACACGCGTTCATTGTCGCGATCAAAATAGAATGCGAATGCGTCGTTTGTCGGATGCCATTGCCAGTCTCCCAACACAGCGCCACTGTTCTGCACCACACGCAGGTTTTGATACGTTATGCCGCTGTAGAGCGCCCTGGACACGATGCCATGTGACACCAGATAGCTGCCGTCCGCGGAGAATGCATCGTGCTGAGAATATTCCGGGATGCGGTGAAGGTAGTGTGTGGCACCCATAGAGGCGGCAGAAGACGCATTGGCAACCTTGGTGACTTTGACGTCGTAGTTTCCGCCACCGGGATGGCTCCACACTTTGCTAGCGCCCACAGCGGTGGGCAAACCAAAGTCAGATTGCGGCCAGATGCTGTGCTCGTACGCAATGGTTTGGAAATTGGGGGTGCAGGCCACCAACGTAGGAGGTGCTATCAGTGCACCGGTGTTCGGTGCGCGCGTCGACGTGGTCGTAGCGCTTTGCCCTTGAGTGCCTGACCCACCGCTGTTCGAATTCCGCTGTTCGCTGACTCGGTTCGACACGCTCGATTGCGCGCCCGAGCCAGAAACCAAGCCACCGTCGAGGCAACCCACAAGCGTTGTCGCACAGAACAGCAGCACGGCTGTTGCTCGGGTTGGGGGGGAATACACCAGTGCCGTTTGCCTGCAGTTCCCCTGGAACACAGACGGGCTGGAGCCGGCCAGGATCGATCGCCTTGCCATTGGATCGCCTCAATTTACGCGCTTTCGTCGACGACTCCTGTCAATAACAGCGCTGTTTTTATTGTGGTGTTGGCAGCTGTGTGCCGCACCGGCAACTCTTGCCAGTTATGCGGTGTTAGCGGATCGATCCGATAGATCTTTAGATCTGTGGCGCCGTTCTAAGGTACGCCCCGAACTCGACAGGCACCACGTTCAGGCGGATGCACCGCAAACGCCTGAACGCGCGGGGACAAGTGGACAGACACCTGTTCGTATGCTGCACGCAGTTACGGTTTGACCGACAGGGTACCGTCCACGCGGTAGCCAGAAGGCCTGCACCAATGTGGGTGTGAATCGCTGTGCGACAGGCTTGAGATCGCCTGTATACGGCGGCGTGGTCACTCAACGCCCCTGCTTATCTGCCTGTTCTTGCGATGGAATCAGGCGATGGCACAGGAGAAAAGGCGCTTGCTGGACGGGTTGAGCCTTGGCGTGCTGGGCGGGTCCGAGGCGAACGTGAACGCGTGGCTATTCGCAAACGAAGGAGCCAGAACTGGCAAACAGCAAGGGCTCGCCTTTCCAGCGTGTAATGCTTTCCGCGGCGCGCTCAACCAATCGCGCGTCAACCCAGTCCGGCTCTTCGCGTGACATTTTGTTCGTCTACATTGCGCTTCCGCAACCCGAGGATGCAGCGACGTGTCGCTGCCAACGACGAGGCGTTTTCGCGCGTCTCAAAACCGTCCGTGATATCGGGGTAGAACCCGTACTCTGCGGCACATCACTTGCACCGCGCAGGTCTGTATGTGGGTGATTGCGGCTCAACGCGGCGCGTGAGCCAAGAAGCGCGTAGTGACACCGTGATTCGAGAGCTGAAAAACGCCACTGCACAATTCAGTGCGGTTGCGGTGTTCGGCCCTATGATCTCCCAGTGTGTTGGGTTGTGACATCCGAAAGACGCCGCAAGGTGTGCTCAGTGGCCTAGCCGGAATTGAACAGCATCGACACGGTTGTGGCACGCGGCTGTATCGCTAGTCAGGTGAGAAGAGCGGTTTTTCTCGTACTTCTTTTGTCCATGATGTGTCTGATTAACTAAGATATTCGAGTCTGCAGATTGGTCTCGATTCGTTCGGCAGTCAGATGCTGAAGACGTGTTTGACTCTGTGAACTGGTTAAGACCAAAAATAGCCAAAAATGAGAATCACTGGTGCTTTTTAATTCCATCGACTTTGCTGTTTTTCTGGTCGTCGTATTTTCTCTTTACAGTATTACGTCCAGTCAACGGTTAAAAATCGTCATCTTGCTTTTCTCCAGCTTGTTTTTTTACGCATACTGGAGTGCGCCACACCTTCTGTTGGTATTTATATCTACGTTTTCGGTCGCCTGGCTTGGGCTGCGTATATCTTCGAATTCGGACGAAAGACGAAGAAAGCTCTATGTCTCTGCTGGTGTCGCCCTAAATCTGGGCATACTCGCTGTATTCAAATATTTCAATTTTTTTGTCGAAGTGTTGTCGGACATGGGCTCCGGCTATTCATTCGAACTGTCGATAGCACTGCCGCTTGGAATATCGTTTTACACGTTTCAATCTGTGAGCTATCTGATAGACGTCTATCGTCGAAAGATCGAGGCAGAGCAGAATCCGATCTCTGTCCTGCTGTACGTTGCATTCTTCCCTCAACTGGTTGCTGGACCTATCGTCCGGGCATCAGAATTTCTTCCACAGCTCAAAGTCGCGAAGAGATTCAATCACGATGATTTAGTTTGGGGTTTCAACCGGATAGTGTGCGGTCTTCTAAAAAAAGTTGTGATAGCTGATAACATTGCTGTTCTGGTCGATCCGGTATACGCAAACCCGACTGCATACTCGTCTGGTGCGCTGCTACTGGCGACCTATGCATTTGCTGTCCAGATATTCTGTGATTTCAGTGGGTACAGCGATATCGCTATCGGCGTTGCTCGCATATTTGGGTACCGATTAAACGAAAATTTCAACGTACCTTACATCAGCAAAAGTATCACCGAGTTTTGGCGGCGCTGGCACATATCACTGTCTAGCTGGCTGAAAGATTATCTCTACATTCCGCTCGGCGGCAATCGCAATGGTGTAGTAAAAACGTATCGTAACCTGCTGATTACGATGCTGCTTGGCGGTCTCTGGCATGGAGCTTCATACAATTTTATTATATGGGGTGCACTTCATGGCAGTTGGCTCGCGATAGAACGCTGGTGTGGAAATCATCTGAGTCCGAGAAAATATAAATCCGAAGTCAGCCATCAGTTCGTCAAGGCGCTCAAGGTTGTCCTTGTCTTCCACGGGGTGTGCGTCACATGGGTGTTTTTCCGAGCGGCGACGCTAGAGGATGCTCTGGCGATTCTCTATGGGATAGTGTCTCTATCGCCAGGCAGTTCTCAGGCTCCATTTCAGATAGTCTGGCAACTAGGTTTACTTTTGCTCGTTTCGACGTTCTTTACGCTTTTCAGGTTTGTGGCATTGGCAAGCTGGTCCTGGGTGATACTCTTGTCGTCAGCTGTAACCTCTGTCGTTTTGTTCGGGGCAAGTAGCTCTCAGTTCATTTACTTTGTATTTTGAGTAGGCAGATGAATTTTACCTCACCTTTGTGGCGATTCATGGCTGCACTGTGCTGTAGCGTGATTATGGTTTTTTTGGCTGGGGTTGTTCTTGAGCGCGCATCTAACCACCTTGATCCAAGTTACCCGAATATTAAGTCGGCTTTTCAGATGCGAGACCGTTCATTTGATTTGGTCGTTCTCGGTGACTCAACGACGTCTCAGGGCGTGAATCCGGTTGCGGCACTGGAAGGTTCTGATTGGAGTGGATTCAATCTGGCGTCTCCTGGTGCCAACTTCCTGTCTATGAAGTCCGCTCTGAGGCACTATTTAAAATACAATGAACCGCCGTCACTAGTCGCAGTTGGTGTGTATGTTAATATAGACGGACTGGACAACGGCCTCTCACCTAACGTTTACTTTGGGCTTGATTCTGATGACAGAAAATTAGTAGTGAGCGAATTTAAGAAGCTCGGCGTTAATCCCATTGATTGGAAGTTCGAGCTGCTGAACAGAATAGGCGCCTATCGTCACCGTGGCGCAATTGAGTTGATATTGAAGTATGTCGTCACCGGTGCTGCGCGAGTGCCCGAATTCATAAATGGGCACTTGGCTTTGACAGATCGTTTATTTGGCCCCCCAAGATTGCCGGCCTCCAATGTTGCAGGTTTTAAACTGGCAATGTTGCGAGACCTGTTGCAGTTTGCTCGGGAGCGTGGTATCAAGGTTGTCCTGTTTGAACCTCCTAACACACCTGGCTTTTCCGATTTGACAATCGGTCGTGAGGCTGTGTTGAAAGAAATTGACTCTATAGTCTCAGATGGTCTAGCTGTAGGGTTCGCTTCGTTTAACGATGCGGGACGGTTCCCGTTCGACTACAGTGAATGGATCAATGTGAACCACTTGAATTCAGTTGGGGCGAGTCGGTTTTCCAAGGAGCTGCTCGGTCCTTGGATAATTCAGACTCTCAGTGAAAGGTGTGATCGGGTTGAAAGTGGCCAAACCACACTGGGTTGTAACTAGCGAAACAGTTGTCAGGTGTATCCCGGTAGCGCCCTCTGATTACGCCAGCTGCGTCTCACCTGAGCTTTGCCAACGCAGTCAACAAGGGCTTCGGCAACACAGATGCGATCGCAAGCAGCCACCACCGCTTGTTTCGCTTGTAAACGCCAGACAGAAATGTTCGGCACGCTGTTTTGTTGTTGTGTGTTCGCAATGCGCTGGATGCGTGTGAAATCGCAAAATGGTCACTGATGGACTGCATAGCATTGCGCTCCGCAGTGGACCATTTGGAATCCTTTAGCAGCCGGTTAACCAAGTCCATGGTGCCGTCTGCACGCACCAGACGTTGCGTCAAACTGGAGGCGTCACCGCGGTAGTAATATGCGGTTTTTGCATCGCTTGCGACGCCTCCATGCGCGGCAGTGATTGCCAGCCACACAGCGACGTCTTCACCGTGGCTAAAGGCTTCATCGAAACCGCCTGTTTCAACAAACGCGCTTTTCTTGACCGCCAACGCGGAGGTCCAAAATGGCGACCGTCCATTGCAGATTCCGTGTGACAGTAGCGGCAAACTGACAGGTTCAATGCGTGAGCTTTCTACGTCCACAGTGCTGGCAAGAGCGTCACTGATTTCGGAAAGGTCGTTGTATTCGAGGTAGCCAGAGCCGAAAATACCGCATTGAGTTCGTTGATCGGTGAGGTGTTTGAGAGTGACCAAGTGCTGTTTGTGCCAAGAATCGTCTGCGTCGAGAAACGCAATGTAGGGCGCACTTGCTTGCTTACTGCCATTATTTCTCGCAGACGATACGCCGCCATTTGGCTGCCGGATTACGCGAATTCTCGGATCCGCCATACTGTTGACAACGTCGGCACCGTCATCAGTAGAGCCGTCATCAACTACGATGATCTCAATAGAAACACCCACTTGATCCAAGGCTGACTGAACCGCTGTTGCGATA
Organism: Pseudomonadota bacterium; assembly: GCA_039196715.1. Taxonomy (NCBI): domain Bacteria; kingdom Pseudomonadati; phylum Pseudomonadota; species Pseudomonadota bacterium. The sequence continues at coordinate 99,509 of JBCCUP010000005.1, read as the reverse complement.
TAGGGTGCTTTGTTGTAGAGCGGAATGACGACGGAAAAATCGAGATCCACACATGTCTCCAAAGAGATTTAGAGCGGCGCCCTCAACCAGGGTCGAAGGGTGCCCAGTGACGTGAGAACAGCACGCTGACTGAAGTGCGCTTTGGGTGAAGCGATCTTGAATCCCACTGAAACGTTCGAGCTTAGCACGCTGTATAGGAAGTGGCGGACACCCACTCAATCCTGTCGGAGATAGGGAACCACGTGGAGGCGGTTCGGAAGGAGACCGTGAAGGTTGCACCGCCTCCTTAACCGATGTGCCCTGTGGGAAGATACGCACGACTCCTAGCCGTCGATCTACATCGCCGCATATTTGCTGGCGTAAGTGAGCGTCAAACGCGATCCAGCAAAACGACGCAAGTGGAAACTGCCTCGGCACTTTGACGGCAAAAGGTGACTTTCCCTCACAGGTCGCGTTCACCCTTGGTGGGCGCAGGCCGCCGCCGCACAGCCGGTTTGGCGTCGAAGCTGATGTGCTCGGCGCCGTGGTACACGTTGAAATGGCGGCCCTTGGCGCGCGCGATCAGCGTCATGCCGACCTGGCGCGCGAGATCCAGTCCCATCTGTGTGAGGCCGGAGCGCGAGAGCAGCACGGGGATGCCCATGAACGCGGCCTTCATCACCATCTCGCTGGTCAGCCGACCGGTGGTGTAGAAGATCTTGTCTTCGCCGCTGAGCCCCTCGAGCCACATGTGGCCCGAGATCGCGTCTGCCGCGTTGTGCCGGCCCACGTCCTCGACGTGAATCAGCATCTCCTCGCCCCGGCACAGCGCGCACCCGTGCACCGCGCCCGCAACGCGGTAGACCGCGTTGTGGCTTGAGATGGTGCGGATCAGCCCGTACAGCGCGGACTGTTTCAGAGCCGGGGTCGGCAGCCGGGTGTTGTCAAGCTCCTCGAGCGTTGACGCGAAGATGGTGCCCTGGCCGCAGCCGCTCGTGACGATGCGTTTGAACAGCTTCTCGCGCCAGTCCTTGAGTGTGCGGTTGGCGCGTGTCTCGATGGTGACGCTGTTCTTGGACCAGTCGACCGTGACCTCGCGAATGTCCTCGATCGAGTCGATCAGCCGTTGGTTGCGCACGTAGCCGAGCGCGAGCTCCTCGGGGCGTGTGCCGAGGGTCATCAGGGTCACGATCTCCTGGTCCTCGAGGTGCACTGTCAGCGGCAACTCGCCGGGAATGGCAGCCTGCCGCGTCTCACCGAATTCGTTGACCACACTGACCGCGTGGGTGGGATCACGGCCTGCGTCGGAGAGCGTCGGTCGCAGGGGGTGTTGGGACATGGTAACGGCCGCAGTTGAGCACCCTGACTGTGGCAAAGACTGTGCGATGCCGCAAGTCATCGGTGTGGTGGCGTCCTGTCTGGTGCCGTCGCGGCCAACCGAGGGTTGCGGTGGTAGCGGCGCGCACCCAGGTGGCACCTGTCGTGTCCCGGTACGCTTGGGGTAGGGCCCAACATGGCTGGCTCGCCGATCACAGGCGACGCTACCCGGCGCCGCCACGACAATCGGCCGAGGCAGTGAGTACATGCGCCGGCGTGGCACGCGGCAAGGCGGTTTAAGGTGGCAGCGACGTGTCGATGTCGGTCGATAAGCGGTTTGGCTAGCTGACAACACAGTCGAATGTCGAGGCCGCTGTGCAACGTGGCCCTCGGTATGTTGACATCGAGTCCGACCTACGTGCAGCGTTGTCCGGGATGGCGTGGTCGGAACCGTTCAGGTTCAGTTTCCGGTATGCACTCTGGTGATATTCGCGGCGGCTGTGATCGTCAACCGGCTGCCGTCGAAAAACACGACTCGTAACGCGCCACCATGGCATCGAGATCGAACGCCGTCGAAGCAACCCGCTTCGCGACGGCAGCCATCTGCTCACGCTCGGCGGTGTCGCGTGCGAGTGATGCGATGCATTCCGCCAACGCGGCCGCCGACCTCTCCACCAACAAACCGCCGGTGTCTGTCCCGTCGGAGGCGATGGCGTCCTGAGAGCCGCCGGCGTCCGTCAGGACAACCGGTGTGCCTGCCGCTTGGGCCTCGAGTGCGGTGAGCGGGTGCCCTTCTCGGTCAGAAGAGAGCACGAAGATGTCGAGTGCCGACAGCACATCCGCGATATCTCGGCGTGCGCCCAGCAGGTGGACGCGATGGGCCACACCGTGCGCCTGAACGGCGTTCTCGATTTCTGATCGCAATGGGCCGTCGCCGACAATGAGGACCTTGAAGTCGTCGATCGTGACGTCGAGCAAAGCCGTGGCCTCGATCAGACGTGCGTGGTTCTTCGCTGGCACCAGTCGACCGACGGTGCCGATCAACAGCTCGCCGTTCGGCGCCCATTCGGCGCGAAATGCCGTTGCCGTGCCACCCGCGAACTGTGCGGTGTCGATGCCGTTGTTGATCACCGTGGTCAGTGCGGCCGGAATGCCGATCTCGTTGACGTAGAAGTCGCGGGTGTCGTGCGAGACCGCGACAAGCCGGTGGGTCCAGCGCGCGAGTACCCGGTCGATGACGCGGTAGTGTCGGGGCTTCCACGTGTCGCGACTGTGCTCGGTGACAACGATGCGGTGACGGCTGAACGGCAGGGCAACCCGCGTCCACAGGTTTGCCGTCCACAAGTGGCTGTTGATTGCGACGGGATCGATTGCAGTCAGTCTGCGCCTGAGGCGCAGCGCGAGTCGCCAATCGAATCCGGGGCGCTTGCCGATGACCTCGAAGTGCACACGATCGTCCAGCCGTGGCGCGAGTTCGCCGGCAGTCGTCAGGCAGATCAGATGCACTGTCCAGCCGCGTGAGGCGAAGCGGTTTGCCATCGCAACCAGCATCTGCTCTGCACCGCCCACTGTCAGTGCCTCGATGACAAAAGCCACAACCGGGCGGGCTGGCGACCGTGTCATGCCTGCCGAGCCGGCAATGCGCCGTACTGCTGGAACAGATCGAGAAGCTCGTCGATGTTGTGCTGCTGATCGAACAGCTTCGAGACCTTGGCGTGGGCGGCGTCGCTGACGGCCCTCGCCCGCTCGGGGTTCTCGATCAGGTCGATGATCGCCTCGGCGAAGGCGGTGTCGTCATCCACTTCAACGAGGCAGCCGCTGACACCGTCCTCAACGAGCTCAGGTATGGCGCTGACGCGTGTCGTGACCACGGGCAATCGCAAGATCATCGCCTCGGCAATGACGTTCGGAATGCCATCGGGTGGGCGTCCGGGAATCATGCGTGGTGCGAGGACAAAGGCGTGCGCGCGCACCAAATGCGCCAGCACCTCCTCGAACGCCAGGCCGCCTGTGAAGCGGACACTGTCTGCGATGCCCAGCGTCTCGGCCAGTGCCTTCAGCTCGGCCTCGTCCGGACCAGATCCAATGAGGTCCAGCTGGATGTCAACCGACGTCCCGCGTTGGACGTGTGCCAGGGCACGCAGGACGGTGTCATGTCCTTTGGTGGGCACCAGCCGACCAATCGAGATCAGACGAAAGGGCTCCGACGCAGCGCGAGACGCAAACGCGGTCTCGGTGCTCAGTGCCATGACCTGCGGGTCGAGACCGTGGTAGTTGAGGTGCACTTCATCCGGCCGTGTCAGCCCGATACGCTGCTGGAGGTGTTCGCAAAAATACCCGCTGCACACCACGCTGAATGTGGCGTGGTCCAATTTGTAGGGCAAGAACCGATTGGGCGAAAAAATATCTTCGCCGTGGATGGCAGCTGACCAGCTGAACCCGAGGATCTGCTGCAGGTACCAGCACGCTGTCGTTGGCACGTTGGCCCAATGACCGTGGAGGTGGCTGACCCCGGTCGCGCGTGCGTCGCGTCCGAATTGAAGGGTCAACGGCAGGATGGCCAGCGACTTCAGCACCTCCATCGGGCGATCCCGGCCGTGCCAGACAACCCTGGCGATCGCGCTGGTGACGCGAACCGGGTGGCGCAACAGCGTGGTGCAGAACGCGCCCAGGGACGTCAACGACATCAGGGGTCCGTACCGGGTTCGCTCGTTGCTCAACCGCTTCGCGTCTTCCAGGGTGATGGCGTCGCGTGGGAACTGCAACGAGTACACCGTGAAGTCGACGCCGCGCCGCTCCAATGCAACCAGCTCGCGCAGGATGAAGGTCTCGTGCAACTCGGGGAACATCGAAATGAAGATGCCCAGTTTTGCCGGGTGTGGCGAACGGCTGTTATCGCTCATTGTCCTGCAGTGGCCTCATCGAGGGCGGAGCATGTGGGTATGGTGCGTCACGGGCGGTCGCGCGATCGGCGTGGTCTGACAGTGCAGTCAAGCTCTGTGCCACGTGCCTTCACGCCACGGCCTGTCGCCCCGATTTGCCCCAGGGTGCCCGTTGGGTGCATCACGGTTCATCGGGTCGGTCGATTGCGCGGGTCTCACTGGACGAACGTGACCCAATCGTCCGGTTCGGCACGCTCGGTGACGAGTGCGTTCGCCGGATCAGCCAGGTCGGCAAAGCCCAGCGAGATACCGCACACCACGACCTGGTCCTGCGGTATCGGCAGGGTACGCCGCAGCGCCAAGTGGTAGCCGCAAAAGGCCGCTTGCGGACACGTGTGCAAACCCGCTTCTCTGGCGAGCAGCAGCACGTTCTGTATGAACATACCGTAGTCCAACCAGCTGCCGGTGTTGAGGGCGCGGTCAATGGTGCAGATCAGACCCACGGGCGCATCAAAAAACTGATAGTTCCGCCGGTGTTGCGCTCGCATGCCGGCGGTGTTGTCTTTGGTGAGGCCGAGCAATTTGTACAGTCCAAGCCCGACTGCCCTGCGGCGTGACGTGTACGGCTCGAAAAAGCGGTCCGGATAGTATTTCTCCTCGGCGTCGAACGGCACGTCGTTGTCAAAATCGGCCTGTACGGCGGCGATCGTGCGATCCAGTTGCGCGCCTTGCAAAACGTACACATGCCAGGGCTGCATGTTCGTGCCACTCGGTGCGCGCGATGCGGTCTGGAGAATTCGCTTGATCACGTCAGGAGAAACGGGTGTTGATGTGAATGCGCGCACCGATCTGCGGCTGTTGATCGCGTCGGTGACCGCGGCTGCAGGGTGGCGACCAGAGCTGAAGGACATGTCGGTGAACCTGCGTGGTCTCGGTCGCAGTATAGTCGCGCGCTCTGTCGGGTCGGCTGCTCACGCTCGCGCGTTGACGGCCGTGCGCGTGGCGTACAAGGCCGGTCTGGGGCTTCCGACGTCGTACGGTGTGTCGGGGTGACCGGATTCCGTCGGGATCAGGACTGGTACACTGACCCTTTTCAGGGTGCAGATCGTGGCGCGTACTGGACTGAATGAAGTTGCCGAACCGCTTCCGCCCAACGCAGCGGAGGCGCAGGAAGGCATCATCTACTACACCATCGGCTTGGGCGTTTTTGTCGGTCTGTTGTTGCTCTGGATTGCCTGGCGTGGCAAGCAGTGGTGGTTGATTGTCTGGAGTGCTGGCCTGATCGCCTCCGGGTGCATCGCGTTGGTGCTGTTCTGACCTGCCAGCGCGGGGGCTGTTGCTCAGCTGGCGAGGGCCTGAGCGATGTCGCCAAGCGAAACGCTGGCGTCTGTGTAGTCGATCCGAATGCGCCAGGCGCCCTGTGTGGTGCGCAACACCAGACTCGGAAAGCCCTGCACACCAAAGCGGGCGCAGGTGTTCAAGTCCTCTGAAAAGGCGCTCAGCGTCTCGTCGGCGTGCAAGGCTGCGGCGAAGGCGGACGTGTCGAGCGCAAGCTCACCTGCCAGGTCGACGAGGGTGTCATCGTCACTCGGATTTCGAGCTTCCAGGTAGTAGGCGTGCTGTATGCGCGTCACCATCGCCTCCTCGTACTCGGGAGACAGCATGCGGGTCGCGGCGACGGCCCGACACGCGGGGTAGGTTGCCCGCCTCGGTGTGTTGGTGTGCCAGAAGTCGTGATTGAAGCGGGTGCCTGGCACGGCTGACTCGATGTGCCTCCAGTAGCCTGCAATGGTTTCCTGCATCGCCGCTGGCATGACCGCGTCGGTGTCGGGCGCCAGACCGCCGAGCACGCGCCGCACACTGACTGACGCGGGCAGGGTTGCCGCGATGGTCTCCCACGTCGGCTTGAAAGCCCAACACCAGCTGCACATCGGATCGTGAAAATGGAAAAGTGTTGGCATGTTCACCCTCTGACAAGGCTGGGCCCGTTGTGATTCGGGTGACGTACTCAACGCGCCAACTGTGCCCGTTTCCCGGGTTGCCGCGATGGTGTCCTGCCCGCGCTGACGGGTGTGGCCCGGCTGTTACGGTATCGGTCGGGGTGTGAGTGTAACCGCTGTCGACAGGAGGGTCGCACTGCCACTGTGTTCGACACGAACCGCGCCGCCCGATAGACTGCGGCGCCCTGCCGCGGCACACCGATGCACCTCCTCTACCGCATACCGCTGCTGGGTGTGCACTTCCTTGGCGCCACCGTGCTCGGCCTCCTGCTCTGCCTGCTGCGCCCGTTCCGGGCCTCTAACAGCCGACTCTGCGCGCAACTGTACGCCTGGCCCGCGCTCTGGCTGATCGGCCTGCGCGTACGTCACGTCGGCACGGGGCATTTCCCGAGTGACCGACCGTGCGTCGTGGTGGCCAACCACCAGAGCAACTGGGACCTCGTGGTGGTGGGCAGTGTGGTTCCGCCCAACACCGTGAGCATCGGCAAGAAAAGCCTGCGCTGGGTGCCGTTGTTTGGCCAACTCTACTGGTTGGCGGGCAACGTCCTGATCGACCGTGCCGACCGGCAGCGTGCGCGGCAGACGCTCGGCCGTGCGGCCGACGCGTTGACCCGGGACCGGACCAGCATCTGGGTGTTCCCCGAGGGCACGCGCAACCGCGGACGCAACATGCTGCCGTTCAAGCACGGTGCGTTTGCTCTCGCGGTCGATACCGGTGTGCCGATCGTCCCGGTGTGTTGCAGTGCCTACCTCACGCATCTCTCGTTGCGGCGTTGGCGCAACGGCTGTGCTCGCATCGAGGTGCTGCCACCGATCGAGACCGCCGACAAGTCAGCCAACGACGTGCCGTCCCTGATGGCGGAATGCCGCCGGCGCATGCAAGCCGTCATCGACCGACCTGCGGTGGCGGACGCGGGGTAGGGCGCGGGGTTGCGCCCACCGGGGTGCAGTCAGTTGTGCTATGTTGGCTGGTTGATTTTCCGCCTCTGGACGCATCCCCATGGCCGTTTCCAACGATGACGTGGCCGCAATAGCGCACCTCGCGCGCATCGCCGTGGACCCGGACGACGTGCCCGCCTACGCCGACCGCCTGTCGCGTGTGTTGGACCTCGCCGAGGCGCTTTCGTCGGTCGACACGTCGGACCTGGCGCCGATGGCGCACCCGCTTGACGACGCAGTGCAGCGGCTGCGCGAGGACGCGGTCAGCGAGCCCGATAGCCGGGACGCGTTCCAGGCGCAGGCGCCTGCGGTCGAGCGCGGCCTCTACCTCGTCCCCAGGGTGGTCGAATGAGCGTGCAGCACGAACCGCACGCGATGACACTCACCGGCATGCGCGACGCACTCGCGGCCGGAGACTTCAGCAGCGTGGAATTGACCGACGCATTGCTCGAGCGCATCGCCGCGCGCGAATCCGAGCTCAACTGTTTCGTCCGCAGTTGCCCCGAGCGCGCCCGGGCACAGGCCGAGGCGGCAGACGCTGCGCGTGCAGCAGGGACTGGCGGCCCGCTCTGCGGGCTGCCGGTCGCCCACAAAGACCTCTTCTGTACCCGTGACCTGATCACCAGCTGTGGCTCGCGCATGCTGGCGGATTTTGCGCCGCCCTACGATGCGACGGTGGTTGCCAAGCTCGATACCGCCGGCACCGTGACCCTCGCCAAGGCCAACATGGACGAGTTCGCGATGGGCTCGTCGAACGAGAACAGTTTTTTCGGCCCGGTGCGCAACCCCTGGGACCCGGATCGGGTGCCAGGCGGATCGTCTGGGGGCTCTGCGGCTGCGGTTGCCGCACAGCTTGTGCCGGCAGCGACGGCAACCGACACCGGTGGGTCGATTCGCCAGCCCGCCGCGTTCTGCGGTGTGACCGGCATCAAACCGACCTACGGGCGCGTGTCGCGCTTCGGCATGGTGGCCTTCGCCTCGAGTCTGGACCAGGGCGGGGTGGTGGCCCGTGATGCCGCCGATTGCGCGCTCGTTCTGCAGCACATGGCCGGTTTTGACCCGCGCGATTCCACCTCGATCGACCGCCCGGTCGACGACTACCTGGCCGCGCTCGCCGCCACGGGCGACAAGCCGCTCGAGGGTGTGCGCATCGGTTTGCCCGAGGAATACTTCTCGGTCGAGTTGGACCCGGCGATCGGTGACCGCGTCGTCGCGGTCGCAACCGAACTCGAGGCCCTCGGCGCCACCCGTGTGTCGGTGTCGTTGCCACACCTGTCTTTGGCGCTGCCCGCGTACTACGTCGTGGCACCGGCCGAAGCCTCGAGCAACCTGTCACGCTTTGACGGCGTGCGGTATGGCCACCGGTGCGACGACCCGAAAGACCTGCTCGACCTCTACACGCGCTCGCGCGCCGAGGGCTTCGGCGAGGAGGTCAAGCGGCGAATCCTGGTGGGCACCTACGCGCTGTCCGCCGGGTATTTCGACGCCTACTACGTCAAGGCGCAGAAAGTTCGGCGACTGATCGCCAACGACTTCAGCGAGGCCTGGACGCACTGCGACCTGATTCTCGGACCGGTTGCACCGAGCACGGCTTTTCGGCTGGGTGAGAAGTCGGATGACCCGGTGGCGATGTACCTCAACGACATCTACACACTCTCGGCCAACCTGGCGGGTGTGCCGGGGCTCGCCATGCCCTGCGGTTTTGTCGACGGGTTGCCTGTGGGGGCACAACTGCTCGGCCCGCACTTCAGCGAGTCCCGCTTGCTGGCCACGGCACACCACTACCAACAACGCACAGCCTGGCACCTCGAGCGCCCGGCGGCATTTCGCTGAGGGTTCGCCATGCGTTGGGAAACCGTGATCGGACTGGAAATTCACGCGCAGCTCGACACTCGGAGCAAGATCTTCTCGGGCGCCAGCACCGATTTCGGTGCCGACGCCAACCGCCAGGCCAGCGCGGTGGACCTCGGCATGCCGGGTGTGCTGCCGGTGCTGAACCGTGAGGCCGTGCAGTGTGCGATCAAGTTCGGCCTCGCCACGTCGGCAGAGATCGGTCGCCGCTCGGTGTTCGCCCGCAAAAACTACTTCTACCCCGATCTGCCCAAAGGCTATCAGATCTCGCAGCTCGACCACCCGATCGTCGGTGCGGGCGAAGTGCTCGTGACGCTGGACGATGGCGCGCGAAAAGCCATCCGCCTGACCCGCGCCCACCTCGAGGAAGACGCGGGTAAATCCTTGCACGAGGATTTTCAGGGCCTCTCGGGTATCGACCTGAACCGGGCCGGCACGCCGTTGCTCGAGATCGTGTCCGAACCCGACATGCGCTCGGCGTCCGAAGCCGTGGCGTACGCGCGCACCGTGCACGCGCTGGTTCGGTACATCGGCATTTGCGACGGCAACATGCAGGAAGGCTCGTTCCGCGTCGATGCAAACGTGTCGGTGCGACTCGCAGGTGAGTCGGCACTGGGCACGCGCACCGAAATCAAGAACGTCAACTCCTTCCGCTTCCTCGAGCGCGCCATCAACCTCGAAGTCCAGCGTCAGATCGAGACGCTTGAAGACGGTGGCGCGGTGGTGCAGGAGACGCGCTTGTACGACGCCGACCTCGACGAGACACGCTCGATGCGGTCCAAGGAAGAAGCCAACGACTACCGCTACTTTCCCGACCCGGACCTGCTGCCGGTGGTGGTGACGCAGGCGGACATCGACGCCGTTGCCGAGCGCCTGCCGGAGCTGCCAGAGCCGCGGCGGCAGCGCTTTGTTGACACCCTCGGGGTCACCGACGGCGACGCGGCGTTGCTGGTCCTGGAACGCGACCTCGCCGACTATTTCGAGGCTGCCGTGGCTGCCGCCGGAACCGACGGTGCGCAATCGGTGGCCAACTGGTTGTTGAACGACCTGCGTGCGCGTCTGGACAAAAGCGACCTGGCGCTCGCGGCCTGTCCGGTCACCGCCGTGGAACTCGGCGCCCTGGTGCGTCGCATCGCGGACAACACCATCTCCGGCAAGATAGCCAAACAGGTGGTCGACGTGATCTGGGAGGACGGCGGCTCGGTCGATGCCGTCATCGAAGCCAAAGGCCTGGTGCAGATCACCGACACCGGGGCTATCGAGACGCTCGTGGACGACGCTATCGACCAGTTCCCGGATCAGGTCGAGGCGTACCGCGGGGGCAAGGACAAGGTGTTGGGTTTTCTGGTTGGCAAGGTCATGCAGGCGTCCAAAGGCAAAGCCAACCCCGGCACAGTCAACCAGATGCTGCGCGACAAGCTGTCTCGCGATTGAGCCGATCAGGAGCGCTTTGCAGTCGATGGGCACACGACGGACCTTTCTGATCGAGGCGGCGAACGTGCGCGGTGTGCACGTGGACCTCGACGACGTGTGGCAGTCAACGCTGGCGCGTGCCGACTACGCCGACTGGGTGTTGCCGTGGCTCGGTCAAGCCCAGGCAGCCGTGGCGCTGCTGACGGCCACGATCAAGTTCGACGGCCGGTTGTCGTTGCAGGTCAAGGGCGGTGGGCCGCTGCAGCTGCTGGTCGCGCAAGCCAACGCCGACGGCTCGCTCCGCGCCACCGCGCGGACGCTCGGTGGCGGCGAGGGCTTGAATTTCAAGCAGGCGGTCGGAGACAGCGCGCAGGTGGCTTTGACCTTGAGCCAGCGCCGGGGCGACGACTACCAGGGCGTGGTTGCGCTTGACACCGACGCGCTCGGCGACGCACTCGCAGGCTACTTTGCGCTGTCGGAGCAGCTCGCCACGCAATTCTGGCTTGGCGCGGATGCCACGCGGTGTCGGGGTCTGTTGTTGCAGCGTCTGCCAGGCGCCTCCGAGGACACTGATGGTTGGCAACGCGTGCAACAACTTGCTTCCACGCTGTTCGAGGAGGAGTTGCTGTCCATCGACGCCGATGTGTTGGTCAACCGGCTGTTCCACGAGGAGGACGTGCGCCTGTTCGACCCCAGCGACATGCTCTTTCGCTGTGGGTGCTCGCGCGAGCGCACAGCGGCGATGGTGCGCAGCCTCGGCCACGAGGACGTGACCGCGTTGTTGCAGGAGCAGGGTGGCGAGGTGCTGGTCGATTGCGAATTCTGCCACCAGCAGTACCGCTTTGACGGCGATGACGTCGCGGCCTTGTTTGCCGATCAGGACACGTCGGAATAGGCGCCACACACCGGGCAGTCCGGGCGCTGGGCGATGGACAGACACTGCCAGTGGTTGGCCTCGGCGTCGAACAGCCACAGGCTGCCGACGTCGCCAGCGCCGATGCCCACGACCTGTTTCACCGCCGCGAGAGCCATGTAGCTGCCAAGGACGCCCACGAGCGGCCCGACCACGCCCGCGGATTGGCAGTTTTCGGCGTCGCCCAGCGTCTCGGGGTAGACGCAACGGTAGCAACCGCCTGAACCGCGCCGCGGTGCCAGCACGGCGATCTGGCCCTCGAAGCGGATGGCCGAGGCGCTGACCAACACCGTGTCCTGTTCGACGCAGATGCGGTTGATTGCGTGACGCGTCTCGAGGTTGTCCGTGGCGTCCAGCACCACGGTGGCGGCGGCCACCCGTGCCGTCAGCTCCCCGGTGTCTGCCCGTTCGACGACCGGGATGACCGTGAGTGCGGGGTTGATGGCGCGACACGCCTCGGCGAGCGAATGGGCCTTGTACTCGGACACGCGCTCGGTCGGATGGGCGATCTGCCGCTGCAGGTTCGAGAGTTCAACCCGGTCGTCGTCGATCAGTGTCAGGCGGCCGACACCGGCGCTGGCGAGGTAGAGCGCCGCAGGGCAGCCGAGCCCACCGGCTCCGACCAGAATCACGTGGGATTCGGACAGGGCGAGCTGGCCGTCGAATCCGACCTGGGCCAGGTTGATGTGTCGGCTGTAGCGCTCGAAATCGGCTTCGTCCACGGAGTATCGCCTCGCACGGGGTGCCGCAGTCTACTATGTTGCCTCAGCCCGGCTGACGCGGATCGGGCGGTATGGCGGAGACCGACACACGTGCATTTGCTCGCACACGCCTTCGCTGGGCTCGGTGACGAGGCCGAAACCGTTGGCCAGATTGCCGGCGATTTCGTGCGCGGTCGCGATTTGTCGGCGTACGCACCGGCGCTGTCGCGCGGCATTCGACACCACCGCTTGCTGGACAGCTTCACTGACCGTCACCCGGTGGTGGCCAAGAGCCGCGCGCGCCTGGGTGGCCCCTGGCGGCGGTTTGCCAGCGTGCTCGTGGATCTGGCGTACGGGCACGCGCTGGCCCGCGATTGGTCTCAACACTGTGCCCAGCCCATCGACGCGTTTGAGTCAGACGTCCATGCGGCACTGGCCCGTTGGCACGCGCAGTTGCCGGTGCGCTTGCAGCGCGCCAGACACCGGATGGTGGAGCACCGTGTCCTCGCCGGTATCGGCGACGCGGACGGGGTGCAACAGGCGTGTGACCGACTGGCACACCGTCTGCCGGCGCTGCGCGGTGCTCACGCGGCGGTTGACCGCGCTGGCGACGGGCTGCACTCGGATTTCCAGGCCTTCTGGCCCGAACTCCGCGGCTACCACGCGTCGCTGGGCGGGGCCGCCGAGCCGCGTTGAAAACGCCGTGGCCTACGCCATCACAGCGGTTCGAGCACCAGTTCGATGCCCGCCGCTGCGCACGCGATGACCTCGCGCTGCAACTCGGCGCGCGTGAGTGGGTGGTCGTCAAACCAGGCCTGTTCGGGCTGCAGTGTCACGCTGTGCCCCTGGGCGATCACGGTCAGGCGGCCGAGGTCGGGCGTGCGGCGGTCACGGCACAGGATCAGGCTGATGCGCAGCAACACCGCCACGCGCAGCAACGTGGCCGACTCCCGATGGATCAGTGGCGGCACCAGTTTCGGGCTGCAGCGTTTACGCTGTAGACGTACCAAGGTTGCAATACAGGCTTGCTGGCGGTTGCTGAAGCCGGGCATGTCGGCGTGACGCAGTAGCATCTCGCCGTGCTTGTGAAACTGGCTGTGGGAGACGGCCAACCCGATTTCGTGTAGCAGCGCAGCCTGCTGTGCCACGCGCTGGAAGCGGTCCGGTAGGTGCCAGGCTTGCTCTACGCGAGCGATGAGTGCGGCCACGGTCTCGCCGACGCGCTCAGCCTGTGCGGTGTCGATGCCGAACCGCCGTTGCAGACCCAGCACCGTTTGCCGCTGCACATCGGCGTCACTCCGGCCGAAGAGCTCGAAGAGCACGCCCTCGCGCAGCGCCGCCTGCGACACGCGCAGCGTCGAGATCTTCAGCGCCGAGAACAGGGCGCTGAGCACCACGGCGCCGCCAGCGAATACACGTCGACGCGAGTCTGACAAGCCGTCGAACACCGCCGAGTCGACTGTGCCGGCGGTGAGCAGGCTGTTGCACACGCCTGCGAGCGCCGTTGCCGTGAGGGTTTCGCCGTTGCCGAGGCCCTGCCGTTTCGCGTGTGCGGCAAGGGCCTTGATCGACCCCGAACTGCCGATCGCCGTCTGCCAGGCCGTGTCTCGAACGGCGCTGAGCAGCGGCAACAGTTCGATCAGCACGTCGTTGTGAGCACGTTGCCAGCTCTCCGCCGTGACCCGGCCGCCAGGAAAGTGCCGATCGGTGGCCACCACGCAGCCGGCACTGATACTCTCAGTGATATCTGCCTGTGCGCTCGAGCCAATCGCGACCTCCGTGCTCGCGCCGCCGATGTCGATCACGAGATGAGGTGACTGGCCTGGCATATCACCACTGGCACGCACGCCGTGATACACCAGTCGGGCCTCTTCCTGACCCGTGATGATGTCGATCCGGTGGCCGAGCACCGCCTCGGCTTCCTCGATGAAGCGGCTCGCGTCGCGTGCCCGGCGCAGGGTTTTTGTGCCAACTGCACGCACGTTGCGGTCCGGCAGCGCGCGCAAGCGCTGCGCAAAGCGCGCCAGGCACGTCAGTGCGCGCTGGCGCGCCGCGTCCGACAGTCGGTTGTCGTTGTCGAGGCCGCTGCCGAGCGAGACAGGTTCTCGCAGACGGTCGAGTACGCGCAGCTGGCCGCCGTCAGCGCGCGCGATCACCATATGAAAACTGTTCGATCCGAGGTCGACGGCGGCGAAATCGCGGGTGTCGGGTGCCGTCATGGTGCCGCTGGTCTCGGTGTTCCGGCGGGGACGTCGTGTCGGCCGAAGGTCACGCGTGGGTTGCCGCCGAGGTCGTGATCAGTCGCCACCTCGACGTAGCCGGCTCGCGTGAACAGCGCGGCGACAGCTTCCGCCTGATCGTAGCCGTGCTCGACGAGCAACCAGCCCCCCGGCGCGAGCCACGCGGGCGCGTCGGCGACGATACACGCCAACGCAGCGAGGCCGTCGTGCCCGGCCACGAGCGCGTGCTGTGGCTCGAATCGCAGGTCGCCCCGGTGCAGGTGGGGGTCGTCGGCTGCGATATAGGGCGGGTTGCTCGTGATCACATCAAAGCGGGTGTCCGTTACGGTGTCGAGTGCGGCAAACCAGTCACCGGACACCACGCGCAACGGCACGCCGGCGCGGTCGGCGTTGCGGCGCGCGACCTGCAGTGCGCCGGCGTCGATGTCGGTTGCCCAAACCTCGCAGTCCGGGCGTTCCGTCGCGAGCGCCAGGGCCACCGCGCCGCTGCCGGTGCCGAGGTCCAGACACCGCGGCCTGCCGTCTGCCGGCAGGCGCGCCAGCGCTGCGTGTACCAGCGTTTCGGTGTCCGGCCGCGGGATAAGCGTGTTCGCGTCCACTTCGAGGCAGAGCGTCCAGAACGCGCGCTCACCGGTGAGGTAGGCCACCGGCTCGCCTTGAGCGCGGCGCGCGCACAGTTGTGAGAAGCGGGCGCGCTGCACCGCATCGAGCGGCCGCTCGTCGTGCGCAATCAGGGTGGCGTGGTCGACGCCGGCGCAGTGCATCAGCAGCAGCCCAGCGTCGGCGCGGGGTGAATCCGAAACGGCCTGCAGGCGCGCAACCCCCTCACGCAGGGCCTCGCCGATCGTCAGGGGCCGTGGTGCCGAGTCTTCCCCGGGCTCATGCATTGGCAAGTTCGGCCATGAGATCGGCCTGGTGCTCCACCAACAGCGGGTCGATGACCTCGTCGAGGGCGCCTGTAATGATGTCCTCGAGCTTGTACAACGTGAGATTGACGCGGTGGTCGGTGACGCGGCCCTGCGGGAAGTTGTAGGTCCGAATACGCTCTGAACGGTCCCCGGACCCGACCTGCAAGCGGCGGGATTCGGTGCGCTCGGCCTCCTGTCGGGCCACTTCGTCGTCGAGCAAACGCGCCTGCAGCAACGCCATGGCGCGCGCACGGTTCTTGTGTTGTGAGCGCTCGTCCTGGCATTCCACAACGATGCCGGTGGGCAGGTGGGTGATGCGGATGGCCGAATCGGTCTTGTTCACGTGTTGCCCACCCGCGCCGCTGGCGCGGTAGGTGTCAATGCGCAGGTCACTGGCGTTGATCTCGACTTCGTCGACCGCTTCGATTTCGGGCAGGATGGCCACCGTGGCTGCGGAGGTGTGGATACGCCCCTGGGATTCGGTTTGCGGTACGCGTTGCACGCGGTGTGCACCCGACTCGAATTTCAGCCGGGAGAAGGCACCCTGGCCAATCACGCGCATAACCGCTTGCTTGAACCCACCGTGCTCACCCTCGGAGGCGCTGATCATTTCCGTGCGCCAACCGCGTTGCTCGGCGTAGCGCGCGTACATTTTCAAGAGGTCTCCTGCGAACAGGGCCGCTTCGTCGCCACCGGTCCCCGCGCGCACCTCGACGTACACATTGTTGTCGTCACGCTCATCGCGCGGCAGCAGCAACACCTGGATGTCGGATTCCATGGCGGTAATCCGCGTCTCGCAGGCCTGGAGTTCGCTGCGGCCGAGCTCGCGCATCTCGCTGTCCGTGTCCGCAGCCATTTCCTGTGCGGCACCGAGGTCGTCCCGCGCTGTCTCGAGCGCGCCGTAGGCTGCGGCCAGCGGTTCCAGCCGTGCGTACTCGCGCGAGAGGTTCCTGAACTGGTCCTGATCCGCCAGCACATCGGGGTCGCCGAGCAGGGCAGCAACCTCGCCGTGCCGCTCGATCAGGGTCTGCAGTTTGGCTTCAATCGCGGGTGTCATGGTTGTCATCAAGTCTGAACAGGCGCGCAGCAGCGTCGAGCAAGGTGGCGTCGCCCTCTCTGGCAGCGTTGCGCAACTCGGAGACGGGCACGTGCAGCAGGCGTTGGGTCAACGCGTGGGCGAGGTGGGCCAACACCGCCTCCGGGTCGTCGCCGGCCCGCAAGCGTCTCGTGGCGCGGGCAAGCGTCTGCTGTTCGATGGTCTGTGCGTGATCGCGGAGTGTCAGCACCGAGTCGAGCGCACCGCGCTCGGCCAGCCAGCGCATGAAGGCATCGGTTTCATGTTCAACGATGTGCTCACCGAGTTCGGCAGCGTCGCGCCGCGTCTGCTGGCCTGCGTCCACGATGTGCGCCAGGTCGTCGACGGTGTAGAGGAAGACGTCGTCGAGTTGCCCCACTTCGGCTTCGATGTCGCGCGGCACGGCGATGTCGATCATCAGCATGGGTCGACGCTTGCGTTGCCGGAGTGCGGTTTCCACCGTGCCCTTGCCGAATACCGGGCGCGGCGACGCCGTCGAGGCGATCACGATGTCTGCACGGTGGAGGTGTGTGTCGAGGTCTGCCAGTGCGATGGCCTCGGCCCCGAAACGCTGCGCGAGCGTGTCGGCCCGGGCGAGGGAGCGGTTGGCGATCAGCACCTGGCCCACACCCTGTCCCTGCAGGTGCTGGAGCACCAGCTCGCTGGTTTCACCGGCGCCGAGCAGCAACGCGGTCTTGTCCTCCAGCCGGTCGAACAGCCGACCGGTGAGCTGGACTGCGGCATAGGCCACTGACACTGCGCCGGCGCCGATGTCCGTGTCGCTGCGCACACGTTTTGCCACGGCGAAGGCGTGCTGGAACAGGCGGCCCAGTGACTGGCCAAGCGTTCCTTGATCGCGCGCTTGAACCCAGGCGGACTTGACCTGTCCGAGGATCTGGGGTTCTCCGAGGATCATGGAGTCCAGGCCGCTGCTGACGCGCAACAGGTGGCGCACGGCGGCGCGCTCGCTGAGGGTCACGAGGTAGGGGCTGACGGCCTCGAATTCCGATGGGGTGGTGGCAAAGCACTGCTCGGCGACCCGCTCGACCGACCCGATCTCTAGGTTGGCGAAGACTTCGGTGCGGTTGCAGGTCGAGACCAACGCAACCTCCCGCACGGTGTCGAGCGCGGCAAGGCGCTGGAGGCGTTCGGGTACCGCATCGGGTTCCACGGCCACGCGCTCGCGCACCGAGACCGGGGCGGTGTGGTGGTTGAGTCCGAGCGCGACAAGTGGCATGCCGGTATTTTACGCGTTTCCGGCGGCAATCGCTGGCTGAATCAGGCGTTTGCGGGCCGGGTTGCCACGGGAATTGCTGTGCTCTGGTGGGGGCGCGCTAGACTCTTACGAGGTCGGGTGGCGCTGGTATGAAAGACGCTTTGGATGCCTGTATGAAATCGCTGGGACTGTCGATCGTGTTGGCCACGCTGGCAGCGTGCGGTGCGTCACCGGGTGTGGCGCAGAGCGAGCCAACGGCGGCCAGCATCGAACGCGTTCGCGCAGTCGACCAGAGCGGTGAGGTGATCTACCACGTGTTGCTCGGCGAGATCGCATCGAACCGGGGCGACGCCGACACCGCCGTGCAAAGCTACCTGACCGCGGCGCTGATGGGCGACGACGTCGAGGTGGCCGAGCGGGCCATGCGCATCGCGATCGAGTACGAGCGTTGGGCGGTCGCCGCCGAGGCCGGTCGTCACTGGGCTGCGCTCGACCCGGCTGAACTCGATGTGCAACGGCTGCTCGCAGGCGTGTACCTGCGCGCAGGTGATGCGCCCGGCGCCGCGGCTGCGCTCGAGCAGGTGCTCAGCCTGTCAGGCCAGTCCTTCGACGCCGGTGCCACGAGCGTGCTCGCAGCCTTGCAGCAGGAAGTCGACAGTGTGCTGGCGGTCGAGGTTGCCAAGGTGCTGGTCACCCGGCACCCGGACAGTGGCATGGCGCACTTCGTCCTCGGCCAACTGCACGCCGACCAGGCGAACTGGGACCCGGCGCTCGTGGCTTTCGACCGAAGCCTCGCGCTGAAGGCGGATTTTGGCCGCGCTCAGCTCGCGCGCGCGCGGGTCCAGCTGCAGCGTGGCGAGACCGACGACGGACTCGACACGCTCCGTGCCTACATCGACGGCCACCCCGACGATGCGATCGCCCATCAGGGCCTTGCCCAGATGCTCGTCGAGCGTGGGCGCAACGACGAAGCCGTGATCGCCCTCGACGCCCTGCACGCGCGCCACGGTGACCGACCCCTGCTGGTGTACAACCTCGGTTTGCTCGCGTTGGAACTCGAGTCCCTCGAGCAGGCCAGGCGCTACTTCACTGACGCCGTGTCGCTCGATCCGAGTCGGGTGGAGGCGCACTATTTTCTCGGCCGCATCGCGGACTACGAGCGTGACTACACCCGTGCCGTGACGCACTACGACCGTGTGTCCAGTGGTGCAAACGCCTTCGATGCCGGTCTGCGGGCGGCAGAATTGTCCGGCCGCGTCGACGGGCTTGAGGCCGGGCTCGTTCGGTTCTCGGACCTGCGTGCCCGATCGACCTCCGAAGCGGGCGTCCGCATCGTTCTGGCGGAGAGCGGGCTCTACCAGTACCACGACGATTTCGACGGCGCGCGGGCGACGCTGGACGCCGGACTCGAACAGTACCCTGCTGACAATGACCTGCGCTATGCGCGCGGCCTGCTGTTGGCCCGCCTCGGCGATGAGACCGGCTTCGAGCGCGAGATGCGCAGTGTGCTGGCCACCGAACCGGGCAACGCCCAGGCGCTCAATGCCTTGGGCTACTCGCTCGCCGACCGCAACGTGCAACTCGACGAAGCCGCCGACCTCATTGCCAAGGCGATTGCCTTGGAGCCCGACGACGCGGCGATCATCGACAGCCTGGGCTGGCTGTACTTCCGCCAGGGCGATCTCGAGGGCGCACGCACGCAACTCGAACGCGCCTACAGCCTGCTGGCCGACGCGGAGATCGCCGCGCACCTGATCGAAGTCTACTGGCGTCTCGGCGAGGCGGACTCGGCGCGGTCGCTGCTGCGTGAGGCGCTCGACGCCGACCCTGACGCCGGCGTATTGCAGTCTCTGCTCGAGCGTGTGCCAGAACTGGGAGACAGCTTGTGATCACCAGGCTCGGCATCGCGGCTGTGGTGGCGCTCGCCACCCTGACCGCCTGTGCGACACCGGAGAAGCCGCTGGTCCTGTCGCTCGATGCCTCGGAGGTGACCGCGCGACAGGCGGTGCGCGACCGGCAGTTGCAGACCCTGCCGGGCTGGCGATTCACCGGTCGGGTCAAGGTTGAAGGGAACGAGCGACCGACCACCGCCGAAATTCAGTGGACCAAGCGCGGCGACCAGAGCCGCATCACCTTGTCCGGACCCGGTGGGTACCGGGCGTCGACGCTCGAGGTGTCGCCCGGCAAGGTGGTGTTGCGCCGCGCCGAGGGTGACGTGATTCGCGCCGACGACCCGGATCAACTTATCGAGAGACTGGTCGGCTGGCCCATGCCCCTGTCGCTCATGAACGACTGGGTGCTGGGGCTGCCCGGCCCGGCCAATGTCCTCGCGCGCGACAGCCAGGCTCACCTGGAGCGTACGCAGTACCGGGAATGGGATGGTCAGTTGAGCGGGTACCGTTCGGTGGATGACCTGTCGATGCCGCACCGGATTCGTGTGACCGACGGTCATCTGCGTGTAGCCATCTCGGTGCGGCAGTGGGAAATCGGCTTGCAACCGGTCGAGAACAACCGACGCGTGCCGATCCCCGGCGTCGGCAGCTGACCGGTGCCAGCGTGGTCGTGCGACTGGCCGGCACCGGCCAAGCTCGACCTGCTTCTGCACACCACAGGCCGTCGACCGGACGGCTACCACGCCCTCCAAACGGTGTTTCAACTGCTCGACGGCGGCGATGTGCTCGATCAGGCCGCCCGTGACGACAGGTGTGTCGAACTGCACTGCGACGTGCTGGGCCTGGGCGGTCCGGAACACCCGGTTGCGTGGTGAGGAACCGGGCGGGATCGGCCGGTCGCTCGGCGCCGATGTGCCGGTCTTCGTTCACGGGGATCAGGCCTTCGCCGAGGGCACCGGTGAGCAGCCCTTGGCCTGCACGCTTCCGCCCCGGCACGGCCTGGTACTCCACGCCGCCGTCCCAGTGTCGACCTCGACGCGCTTCGGGGCGGAGGAATTGACAAGGGATTGTGCGCCTATCACAATGGTGGACTTAACTGAAGCCGGTGGCGTCAACGTGTTCGAGCCGCTGGTGCGTGAGCGGTATCCGCCAATCGACGGGGGCACGCGCTGGCTCGATCAGCAGGGCGGACTCGACGTGGCTCGGCTGAGTGCCACGGGCGGGGGCGTTTTCGCGCCGTTCAGTGAAGTGGAATCCCCGCGGGCCGTTCTCAGCCGCGCAGCTGAACCGCTCACCGGTTTTGTCGCAGCAGGTCGGGATCGCTCACCGGAGATCGATAGACTACAGTTACACGGCGTTCGTTGACGCCACACCCCAGTTGGGCCGTCGCCAAGCGGTAAGGCACCGGGTTTTGATCCCGGCATTCGTAGGTTCGAATCCTACCGGCCCAGCCATTTTTCAAACGCGCGACGGCTTCGTGGGTTGAGTGACGTGAGCAACGGCAAGATGATGGTTTTCGCGGGGCGGTCGAACCCCGAGCTCGCGACGCGCATCGCCGGCAAATTGCAGCAACGCCTCGGCAATGCGCACGTCACGACCTTCAGCGACGGCGAGACCAGCGTCGAAATCCTGGAAAACGTGCGCGGCCGCGACGTGTTCGTGTTGCAGTCCACGTGTGCGCCCACCAACGACAACCTCATGGAGTTGTTGATCATGGTGGACGCGCTCCGCCGCGCGTCCGCCGACCGCATCACGGCCGTGATTCCCTACTTTGGCTATGCCCGCCAGGATCGGCGTGTGCGCAGTGCGCGTGTTGCCATTTCGGCCAAGTTGGTGGCTGACATGGTGGTAGCGGCCGGGGTGGATCGGGTGCTCACGATCGACCTGCACGCCGACCAGCTGCAGGGCTTCTTCGGCGTGCCGGTCGACAACGTCTACGCCTCGCCGGTGTTGCTGGCCGACATCTGGCGGCAGAAGTACCCCGAACTCATCGTTGTCTCGCCCGATGTTGGTGGCGTGGTGCGCGCGCGCGCCGTGGCCAAACAGCTGGGCGATGCGGATCTCGCCATCATCGACAAGCGTCGACCGCAAGCCAACCAGGCGCAGGTGATGCATATCATCGGCGACGTCGAGGGGAAATCCTGCGTGATTGTCGACGACATGGTCGACACCGCCGGCACGCTGTGCAAGGCCGCTGGCGCCCTCAAGGAGCATGGCGCCGCCCGTGTTGTCGCCTATGCATCCCACCCGGTGCTGTCCGGCCGCGCGATCGACAACCTCAACGAGTCCGTGATTGACGAGCTGGTCGTCACCGACACCATCGCGCTGTCAGAGGCCGCCACCGCGTGTGAACGCATTCGCCAGGTATCGATCTCGGACATGCTCGCCGAGACCATGCGCCGCGTGCACCTCGAAGAGTCGATCAGCTCGCTGTATATGGATTGAATTCACTGACGCGCAGGTCGCATGCGCGTCGATCCGCGGCAGCCGCCGCAACCACAACCGTTGGAGAAACCCATGAGCATCGATTTTACGCTCAGCGCTGAAGTGCGCAGTGACACAGGGAAGGGTGCGAGCCGCCGCCTGCGTCGCGACAACAAGGTCCCCGCCATCCTCTACGGGGGCGCCGGCGAGCCGGTCATGCTGTCGCTCAAGGCCAATGAGGTCACCCGCAACCTGCAGGAAGAGGCCTTCTACTCCCATGTGCTGACGCTCGACGTCGGTGGCAAGAGCGAGCAGGCGATCCTGCGTGACATTCAGCGCCACCCGTCCAAGAGCCTCATTCTGCACATGGACTTCCTGCGCGTCGTCGCTGACCAGGCGATCACCGTGCAAGTGCCGCTGCACTTCATCAACGAAGAAACCTGCGTCGGCGTGAAAATGGGTGGCGGGCTGATCAGCCACACCCTGACCGAGCTTGAAGTGACGTGCTTGCCAAAAGACCTGCCCGAGTACATCGAGGTGGATCTGGCGGACGTCGATGTGGGCCAGTCAGTGCACATTTCGGACATTGCGCTGCCCAGCGGTGTGACCTCCGTGGCGCTCGCGCACGGTGAAGAGCACGACCTGGCCGTTGCAGCTGTCAACGCGCGCAAGGGCGGTGGCGGCGGTGATTCGTCTGACGACAGCAGCGACGACACGGAGGCCGGAGAGGCCGACGCCTGAGTCGGCACTCGCTGATCTCGATGGCCACTGCGCGCCCGGACTTCAAGCTCGTTGTCGGGCTTGGCAACCCGGGTGCCGAGTACGAGGAAACCCGGCACAACGTCGGGTTCTGGTTGGCCGACCGCTTGGCCGGTCGGTACGCCGCGCGTTTCGCCAAGGACGTCAAGGCGCACGGCGATGTGGCTCGCATCCAGACGGGCGCCTTTGACGCTCGGATACTCAAGCCTGGCACCTTCATGAACCGCAGCGGCCAGGCGGTCGCTGCGCTCAGCAGTTACTTCAAGATTGCGCCCGAGCAGATTCTGGTGGCGCACGATGAGCTGGACCTGCCGCCCGGTACGGTCAAGATCAAACACGCCGGTGGCCACGGTGGGCACAACGGCCTGCGTGACATCTCCAAGGCGATTGGCACGCAGTACTGGCGCGTGCGTATCGGCATCGGCCACCCGGGCCACCGGGACCGTGTCAGCCCGTGGGTTCTGTCGCGGGCCGGTGCCGCGGACGAACGCGCTGTCAACGAAGCCATCGAGCGCGTCATCGAGGCCGCTGACGGCGTGCTCTTCGGTGATTTTGCGCGTGCCACCCAACGCATCAACACGCTGCCGGCACCCCCGCCGCGCGGCAACGAGACCTGAATCGGAGAGCCACCATGGGCTTCAAGTGCGGAATCGTGGGTTTGCCCAACGTCGGCAAGTCCACCTTGTTCAATGCGCTCACGCGCGCTGAGATTGCCGCGGAGAACTACCCGTTCTGCACAATCGATCCGAACGTGGGCGTCGTGCCTGTACCGGATCCACGCTTGCAACAACTTGCTGACATTGTCGCACCCGAAAAAGTGCTGCCGACCACGATGGAGTTTGTCGACATCGCGGGGCTGGTTTCGGGGGCGGCCTCGGGCGAGGGGCTGGGTAACCAGTTCCTCTCACACATCCGCGAGACGGATGCGATCGCCCACGTGGTGCGGTGTTTCGAGGACGGCGACGTGGTTCACGTCTCTGGCCGGGTCGATCCGATCGACGACATCGAAACCATCGATACCGAGTTGGTTCTGGCCGATCTCGAGACGACGCAACGTGCCGTGCAGCGGGCGCAGAAACAGAGCAAGTCCGGAGACAAGGAGGCGTTGGCGGACAAGGCGGCGTTCGAAAAGTTGCTTGTGCACCTGGAGCAGGGGCATCCCGCACGTTCGCTCGGGTTGAGTGACAGCGAAAACGATCGCGTCAGAACGCTTTGCCTGATCACCTCCAAACCGGTCATGTACATTGCCAACGTCGCCGACAGCGCGGACGTCGACAATGCCAGGGTCGATCAGGTCGTTGAACGGGCCCGCGCGGAGAACGCCACCGTTGTCGCGGTGTGCGCCGCCATCGAGGCGGAAATCGCCTTGCTCGATGACGAGGACAAGGCCGAGTTTCTCTCCGACCTCGGACAAACCGAAGCCGGCCTGGATCGCGTGATCCGCGCGGGGTACACCTTGCTTGGTCTGCAGACCTTTTTCACGGCCGGTCCGAAAGAGGTCCGGGCCTGGACCGTGCGACAGGGGGCGACCGCGCCGCAGGGTGCAGGTCGTATCCACACCGACTTCGAACGCGGCTTCATTCGGGCAGAAGTGATCGGTTTTGACAACTACGTTGCGTGTCAGGGAGAGCAGGGCGCCAAGGATGCGGGCAAGTGGCGACTCGAAGGCAAGGACTACGTGTTGAGCGAAGGCGACGTGGTCCACTTTCGCTTCAATGTCTGAGGCAATGTTGCACTTACACAGTCAGCAAAACGGGCGTCTGCGATCTTGACAAAAACAGCGCTGGAGCGGACCATTACGGGATAGTGGCCATATAGCTCAGTTGGTTAGAGCACATCACTCATAATGATGGGGTCCCTAGTTCGAGTCTAGGTATGGCCACCACTGTTTCCCGCGATACACGCCCGTTCATTCATCGAGAATTTGATCAGACCCACCGGCTATGGTGCCGCGTATACTGCATGCGCAGCGTGGGAGTCCATGACAAGGTTGTCGACGGTCCGTGCAACGCAACACGGTGTCCGATTGCATAGAATGCGCAGAAAGCGATTCGCCGCTGTAGAGCGGTAAATCGGCGTAACACCCATTCATTCTCCAGAGGTTTGTGTGCCTGACCAGAATCGCGTTTTTGTGACCGGCTTCATCACCGAACAGCCCGAGCTCCGCACCACCGCGCTCAAGGGCAAATCCGTTTGCAACCCGACCAGTCGCATCAACGACCGCAAAAAGACCCCGGAGGGCTGGCAGCCCTACGTGGAGTTTGTGCCGGTGGTCGCCTTCGGCAACCTCGCCGAGTTCATTTCTACCTTGAGCAAGGGCACGCGCGTGCGCATCGAGGGCAAGCTGCAGGCGAACCAGTTCGAGCGGGACGGCGTGATGGTCAGCGAGTTGCAAGTCATGGCGTACGAACTGGATATCCTGTCTCGGCCACACCACCGCAGCGACCGCGCGCGCGACAATGACAACGCTGAGTCAGGTGGGCAAGCCGTCAGCGGTCCGTCGGGCGGCCGCCGGCGGGACGACACGCGCTACGACGACGATGGCGATCGGCAGCCCGAAAGCAACGACAACCGGCCAGTGACGATGCTCAGTGGCGGTGGCGGGTGGACACCCGAGCAGGAGCGACGCGGTGGCAAGGGCAACGGGGATCAACGCCGGCGCGGACGCCAGGTGACCGTGCGCCGGTCGCGCAGTTCGGTTGCCCCTGACTACTGAGCCAACGCCGCGTCGTATGCCCTCGAAATGCCCGGCTCGGTCCGGGCTTTTTTCGTTATTGCCGGGCGTTGCTGTACGCCGTGCGCTGACGACCTGACCTGCGCGCAAACGCGGGACACTCTGGTAAAATCCAGGCGTTGCATCACACTCAGAACACGGTCGTTCTCGACGCCGCGCAGAGAAGTCTCGAAGGCATGCATACAGTGACGTCACCGCCCACGCAGGCAGCGGGCTTTGCCGGGTTGGGCAGTTTGAGTATCGCAGTTGACGATCTCCTGAGCGACGTGGCCGCGCCCTCCGACCTGCCGATCCACGCTGACCTCGGCGCTCCGGGCCCCGACCCACGACAGACACGCCGCCGTGGTTCCGCGTGGCGCCGCTACGCACGGGTCGCAGCCGTGTGCGCTGTGGTCGTTGCCGCGGCGAGCGGCGCCTGGTTCTGGCGTGCCGACATCGGTCGCGCCGTGCCGATCGCGTCGGACATCACCACATCCCCATATAATACAACCCTGGTTAAGCCGCCCGTCGGTGAAGGGCTGCTGCTCAGCCGGGCGGAAATTCGCTATTGCCTTGCCGAGGCCCTGCGGCTGCGTGCGGCGCGGACCCAGGTCGACGCAACGGCACTCGACGTCGGTCGTCTGAACGCGAGCGTGACCGATCTGAATGCGCGGTGTGGCAGCTACCAGTACCAGGGTGACGATCTGGCTCTGGCGACGGCAGACGTGCAGTTGCGGTCTGATGAGATCAGCGCGGCCGGGCGACGGGCCTATCTGCTTGCCGCGGACGCATCGGTCACGGCGGCGCCCACGTCGTCCAAGCCCGCCGGCGCCACGGCGACGGAAGCTGCACCCGCCGAGCCGCGCCCGGTGTCGTCACCTCCCGACGAGAAGCTGGTCCGTGACACCCAGTGGTTGCTGTTCAAACTGGGCTATTACAACGGCTCGATGTCCGGTGAAGCGAGTCGGAGCACACGGGCGGCGCGCCAACAGTTCATGCGTGATCGTGGCCTCGACGCGGACAGCGATTGGGCAAGTGTGCTGTCCGTTTTACTCGAAGTGAGTCAGCAGGAGGCGCCTGGCACTGCGGGCACGGCAGCGGTGGAGGGCACCGCGCCACTGCCCGAATCCCGGCTCGAGTCGGCGTCCAACAGCGAGACCCCGACTGCGGCAGCGCTGGCAGTCGTGCAGTTGCCTGACGTGGGTGGCTTGCCCGATGTGGACCGCTTGGCAATCGATGCGCTCTGCGGGGCCGATGCGGGCAAGGCTGACTACGCGGCGTGTGTCGGTACTGAACTGGCCCGGTTGGACGCCGTGCCGCGTGTCGACATCTCCCGGTTGCCCGACGCCGAGCGTCTGGCGCTGCTTGCCACCTGCGGCCCGCTTCGTGATCGTGCTGGGCCTTCGGCCTACTACCGCTGCCTGTCCAGTGAGGTGAACGCAGCTGAGCCGACTCCGCCTGCCGTCCCCGATGCCACGTTGCCCAACAACGTGGTGTCGGCGATCGAGAGCCGGTGTGCGGGCGCCGCCGGTGGCGATGCGGGCGAATACGCGCGGTGTGTGGGCGGGCAGTTTGCCAATCTCGCGGAACCGATGACACCGGTGTTTCTCACTGCGCTCGAGTTTTCCGAGCGCGAGTCCATCGAGCGTGTGTGCGCAGGTCGCGTGGGTGGCATCACCGAGTACTACGTTTGTGTGCGCACCGAGGTCGACGCCTTGCGCGCCTTCGGCGCCAAGCCCGACATGCGGGTCGCGAGTTTCGAGCACCGCAAAGACATCGAAGCCGTCTGTCGGCAGAATCGCTTGACGCGCGGGCCGGCGACCTACTACCAGTGCCTGTCCGTGCAGTTGCAAGAGCGGGGGTATCGCGTTGACTGATTTGGCCGACCTCATCGCGCTGCCCGAAACTGTGTGTTTCGCCTGCGGTGCCGCCAGAGCCGGGGTTGTGAAACCGTGTGCCGCCTGCGGGCGGAGCCCGCGACAAAAGGACGACTGGGAATCGGCGTTGAGTCAGGGTGGCTACACGCCGGTCGACCCGACATCGACTCTGGCACACTCTGACGCCCGACGTGCAAGCCCGGTTTATCAGGCGATCGCCCGCAAATCGCTCGACAGTGCCCTGGCCGACACGCAGCTGCGCGAGTTGCTGCAACTCGACTTTCGCGCCGCTTCGCCGGCGGCGGCGGAAGCCGTGCCGGACAGCGCGGCCTCGATACCGGAATCCGCCCCGGTCGCACGGCCAACCGGTGTGCTGTTGTCCAACCCCTTTCTGCGGCTCGGCGCAGGCCCGCGAGACCGCGCGTCGTCTGTGCGAGAGCGGGCGTCTCAGTGCAGCGAGGAAAGCGGCAACGCACTGGCGGATGTGGTGCTCGATCCGCACCGGCGGCTGCACGCTGAATTGCGTTGGCTTGGTGATAGCACCGCTGATGAAGTGCGTGCGCTGATCGAACGCACCGACGGCGTGGCTGCCGGGCTCGATCCGATCGCCCGCGTGAACCTGGAGTCCGAGTGGCTGGCGCGTGAAGACCCGTGCTCGGCCGCGACCCTGGCCGCTGCGGTCTTGCACGCCGATGTGGCGTTCGCGCAACCGGACCTCGATGCGCTGTGCGAGCGCCTGAACCGCGCTCGGGTCGCCGCGGGTGTGGCTGTACACGAGGATGCAGACCTGCTGGCGGAGGCCATGGAGGCCCGTGTGCGCGAGGCGGTGTCCACGTTCATCGCTTTGCACGACCGCCTGACGCCGTCGGCATTGCTCGAGAGTTTCGCGTTGTTCTGTGTCGCCGGACGCACACCAAACGCCGTCGTACGCTCGTTGGTCAACCACTACCGGCAGTTTGCCGAGCCGGTCCTGGTGAGCGAGGGGGACAAGGTGGTTGCGCTCTGCCGCCGCGGCGCGGACCACGTGCGGCGAGGTACACCGCTGGCACCGGGCTTGGTCGACAGACTCGCTGCGTTGCTCTCGCTCTACCATCGCGTGCTCTCCCCCATTCGCCACTCGGGGCAGGGACTCGGGGTGGCCAGGACGCTGTCGCGCTTGATGCGTGAGGCCTTCGAGGATCTCTGTGAGGCTGCGCAGTCTCACGCGGACGCGGACACCGCGGCGCAGCTCTCCGGACTGCAGAACCGGTATTTCAGGAGTCGCTGAACATGGAGATCTTTCGCCACCGCTCGCAACGCGAGGCCGAAGCGAAGCTGGACCAGGACATCGAAGAAGTCAATCGCCTGCTTGAAGACCCGGCGCACCAGCTCTCGATGATGCCCGAGCGGGTCGTGGAACAGGCCCGACGCAACGGCCGGGTGGACACGGTGCCCGGTGCATCGGGCTCCTTCGGCACCGTGCCGACCAACCCGATCCCGGTCAACGGCACCGTCGGCGCCATGGCCTGGCTCTCGCGACTGCAAACCCGCCAGGGCGAGTCGCTGGTGTTTCACCGCGTCGGCTTGCTGCACGGGCTGGAGGTGTACGAAGCCCTGAGCCTGACACGTGCGAACTGGTTTCTGTTCTTCCTCGATCCCGTTCACCTCGGCGCCAGCAGGCAGGCGCCCGAAGGCTTTCGCTTGATGGCGGAGGGCCGTCTGTTCCACGGCGTCGGACGGCTGATGCCGCGGTTCCCGGGCGATCTCGAACGCATTGTGGCGTCCTATGACGAGGTGTTTCGACTGGCCACGGTGGCGCCAAACAAAGTGCTCAATCAGTTGGCGTCACGCGAGCCGGAACGGCCCGTGGCGCAGCGGCTGAAACTCGAGTGGCTAGCGCACCAGATCGAGCTCAGCGGCACCGTACAGCCACGGTCAGACGCCCTCGGCACGGCGGCTGTTACAGGCGGTGAACCAGCGTGATCTGACTCGCCTGGCGCGCTTCGCCGTCGCTGCGCGGCGCGGCCAAGTCGAACTCGAAAACGTGCTCACGGCTTGGCAGCAAACCGGCATCGACGGAGTCGGGCAGATCACTGTCGTTGAAGAACACGGTCTCGTAGGGTGACGCCGGATCGCGCGAGTCGGTGTGCCACAGGTTGGCTGAGATCGACGTCAGCACACGGAAAAAACCGTAGCCGGCCTTGTGAAAGTGGCACACGCCTCGGACCCGTGATCCCGTGTCGCCCCAGCGCACGTTTTCGGCGATGGCCCCGTCGGCGAGCGGGATCAGGTCGGGCACCAAAAACGCCGACACGAAACCGTCAGCTTCACGCCGGAGCTCGCGAGAGACGTTCTCGCACGCGACCACTTCCACCCGCACCCCGCGTGCCTGCAGCGCGTTGATGACGCGCACGAAATCGCCGTCGCCGGTGGCGAGCAGCACGCGGTCCAGGTTTTCCGATTGCAACAGCATGTCCACTGCCAGATCGAGATCGGCATTGGCCTTGGACCGCCAGTCGCCGTGTTCGTCCTGGTACCAGCGGACGATTTTCTGGGTGACCTTATAACCGTGATCCCGCACGGACATCTGGAAATTGAGTTCGCGTCGCATGTACTGCACGTCGTCCTCGGCGCGACGCGGGTCGTAGGCGAGGTAGGTGTTCAGCCGTTGCGGCAGGGCGCCGTCGCGACAGGCGAATTCCCGGAGCACATCGTATTGCATGCGGTGGCCTCCGTTGCGGCGGATGTTCTCGCCATCAATGAACACGCCGACCTTGACGTGACTTGAAGTGGGGTGCATGGGCGAATGTTCACATGGAGGGCTCGACACAGGATACGCCAGGCGGTTCTGCGAACCCACCTGGCATTGCAACCCCCCAGACGTCGCTCTACTCTGTGCGCAGTCCACCCGCCACTCACAGAGATGGGATAGCCCGTATGATCGCCGTAGGAGAGACACTCCCCCGCGTGTCGCTGACCACGATGACCGCTGACGGTCCAGCGACCTTCGACATCGCCGAGCGCGCCGCCGGCAAGAAACTCGTGGTGTTTGCGGTGCCGGGGGCCTTCACGCCGACGTGCCACGCCGCGCACTTGCCGGGGTTCGTGGTTGAAGCTGACACCATCAAGGCCAAGGGCGTTGACGAGATCCTCTGCGTCTCGGTGAACGATGTCTTCGTCATGGATGCCTGGGGGAAAACGCAGAACGCCGAGGAGATTGTCATGGTCGCCGATGGCAGTGGCGACTTCGCCCGGGCTCTGGGGCTCGAACTCGACCTGACTGCCCGTGGCCTCGGTGTGCGGTCCCGTCGGTACGCGATGATTGTCGACAACGGTGCGCTGAGCTACCTCGCGGTCGAAGAGGGCCCCGAGATCACCGGCAGCGGCGCGGCCGCCGTGCTGGCCGCACTCTAGACGCCGGTGTCGATTGCCGTCGCACTGCACCTGCTGGCTGCCGTGGTGTGGGTCGGCGGGATGTTCTTCGCGTCCATGGTGCTCCGTCCGGCGACCGTGCGCGTGTTGCAGGCACCCGAGCGCCTGCTGCTGTGGCTCGACGTGTTGCGGACCTTTTTCCTCTGGGTGGGATTTGCCATCGCCGTGCTCTTGGTGACGGGCTACGGCATGGTCTTCGGGGGGCTTGGCGGCTTCTCCGGTGCGCCCGCCTACGTGCACATCATGCACGGCACCGGTCTGTTGATGGTCGCGGTGTTCGGGCACCTGGTGTCGGCGCCGTTTCGGCGCTTTCGCGCCGCCGTCGAGGCCGAGCACTGGGAGGCGGGCGCGGTCGCGTTGAACGGCGTTCGCCGCACGGTACTGATCAACCTGGGCCTCGGTATCGTCACGGTGGTGGTGGCCGCCGCCGGCCGGTACGGCTGGTTCGCGTGAGTCAGCCGGCGTTTCGCTGACGCGCCGCGACGCACTCGAGCACCGCGAGCTTTTCCTCGCGCGACAGGATCATCCAGTCGCGTATCTCGTCCTGCGTGCGGCGACAACCGACGCAGATCGATTGCGCATCGAGTTGACAGACCGCGATGCAAGGTGAGGGTACGCTGGTGTCAAATTGAGGGCGGGCGCGTCGGCGGCGGCGTGTCATCGGGGGGTGTCGTTGCGTGCAAAAAGCGCGCGGACTATAGCACGATGTCCGGCTGCACCTGGTGCGGTGATGCCAGCGATGTGAGCATGTGAGCAGGGCGGTTGAACACGAGCTGTGCCTGTGGCGGCGACGCCTGCAGCAACGACCCTTGCCAGCCCCAGGCGCAAGCGGCCGCGTTCACACCGGCGAGCCGGGCGACGTGCAGGTCGTGGACGCAGTCGCCGCAATAGACCGCCCGTGCAGGCGCGATCTGCAGCTCGCTCAGCACTTGCCGAATGCAGTCGACCGGGTTGCCACAGTCGATACCGAGCGTGCGATTGACGGCGTGCGGGACACCGTTGGCGCGCAGGGCGGTGGCGATGAACTCTGGTGTGCTGCGGGATACCACGGCCGTGTAGGCGGTGCTGGACAGGGTCCGCAGGGCCAGCGCGATGCCCGGGAACAGGTCACACGCCAACGCGGCACGGGCCAGCGCCCCGTCGACGTGTTTGATGAAGAAGCGGCGATTGGCGTCGCTCAACGCAAAGGTGTCGGCAAGCCCCGCGCCGTCAAAGCGCTCACAGCGCACCAGGTCCTCGACGCTCGGCACCTGACGATCGTGGCCGCACGCGACCAGGGCGTGGTGACAGACATCGAGGTAGAGCCTGGCGGTGTTGGCCAGTACGCCATCGAAGTTGAAGATATAGAGGTAGAAGGCGCTCCGCCGCGGCGAGGTGTTCGGCGCAGCGGTGAGCCCGTCGAGCACAGGAGGCGGTGCGGACCTGGGCGATTGCGCGCCAACGCTGAGGGTTGAGTGGGTGTCCGGTGTAGGCATGTGGGAGCGATTCAGATCCGTTTCTGCCCTGCGGGGCGGACATCACAGTTGCAAATATACTTTCATAGTATCGCCGAAGTCTATGATTATCAGCAAATTTGATCTGAAATCCGTTGGCCTGAATACGTGCCGTGAACCCCGCTGACCTCAACCGTGCCCCCCGGCTAGCGCCGCCACCCGCATGCCAGGGGAGACCCGAGTGAGCGTGGTCTGGGAGCACCAGGCCCCCGGCGCCCACTACCAGGTGCGTCGTGCTGGCGGGTCAATACGCCTGTACACAAATGGCGTATTCCACTCGCAGTGGAACCCGAACCCGGCGAAATCCCGTTCCGTCTGGGACCTGCTCAGCCTGCCGGTTTTTTACCGCCAGCGAGCAGCACCGCGGGTGCTGGTTCTGGGGGTGGGTGGCGGCGCCGTGATCAAGCGACTCGCTGAATTCAAGCCGGATGCCGACATCGTTGGCGTCGACCGCGATCCGGTGCACCTGCGCGTGGCGCGCTCATGGTTCCAGGTTCGGTGCCGCTTGTCGCGCGCCGATGCCGTCGAGTGGGTGTCGCACTACCGCGGAGAGCCCTTCGATGTCATCGTCGATGACCTGTTCGGGCACGTCGACGGGGTGGCGTGCCGCGCGGTTGTTGCCAACCAGGTCTGGTTACGTCGGCTCCGGGGCCTGCTGGTGGCCGACGGGGTGCTCACGGTGAACCACGCCAGTGTTCGGGAATGG
Source organism: Pseudomonadota bacterium (assembly GCA_039196715.1). Taxonomy (NCBI): domain Bacteria; kingdom Pseudomonadati; phylum Pseudomonadota; species Pseudomonadota bacterium. The sequence continues at coordinate 66,800 of JBCCUP010000005.1, read as the reverse complement.
CGGGACAACGTGGCCCTCACGGCGGGGATGCCACACCGCCGACGGTTCAGCCTGCCGCTCTACGACAACGTGATCGGTGTGTACAGCCGTGTGCCGTTGCGCGTGTCACAGTGGCGTCGGGCGGTCGCGGACTGCAGCCACCTCCCGGCACAACAACGGCGCTTCGTCGCCCGATGCGGGCACGGCTGAGGCACAGCTGGGCCGGCTTTCAGCGGAACATACCGTCGCCTTGTTCCTTGATGATTTGCTCGGCCTTCTGCAGGGCATGCGCGCACGCTTGCTCGAAACTCGGGTGCATGTCAGCGCGGATGAAGCGGTGCTCCCGGCGTGCCTCGCCCTCGCCCTTGGCGATGATGCCGGCCGTGAGGAACTGTCCGTCGCGGGGCAGCGGCTCGGGTGTGACGCTGTAGCCCGACAGGGTCTCCGTCTGGCCTTGTTTCGGTTCGGTCGAACGGGAACCGAACAGTGATGAAAACCACCCCATCGCGCCTACTCCTTGTCAACGGTGCACGGGTCCGGCTGTGTGACGCGCCACCTGCCTGAAGGTCAAGTTGATCCGGTGATCCGACACACGCCGGCGTCGCGGCAGGCTGTGCCGCCAGTGCTGTTGCACCGCGCCGCGCATGACCAGGAGATCACCGGAACAGAGTGTAACCTTCAAACTCCCCCGGTGTCTGTCGCGCGGTTGCAGCAGGAAATCGCGCGTTGCCCCCAGGCTCAGAGACGCGATGCAGGGTTCCGGTCCGAGCTCGGGCTCGTCGTCTGCGTGCCAGTGCATACAGTCGTTGCCATCGCGGTAGAGGTTGGCGAGCACGCTGTTGAACGGGGTGCCTATCGTGCTGCTCAGCTGATCGCGCAGACGCGCGAGTGCGCTGTGCCACGGCGCGGGCGTGAAGGTCCTGCCGCTGTAGCGATAGTCTGCGTCAGGCTCACCGATCCAGGCTTGCAGTCTCGGAATCGGGTGCGATCGGCCGAACAGGGCAATCTCGGGTTGCTGCCATTCAAGCGCCTGTGTGAGTTGGCAGAGGATGGCTTCGGATTGGTCCGCTGCGAGCCAACCTGACACGTGATCGAGTGCCCCGCCCGGCGGCAGCAGGATCTGCCGGGCGGCGTCGAGTGGTGGGTAACGCGGTTCGGTTCGGGACAAGGGCGCGGGCCTGGGTTGGCATGAGTCCGGCGGTGCGGCCCGGTCTACCGCAGCAGCGCGGGAATTGATGTGCACATCCGTGGGCGCGATGGTACCGTGTCGAGCGGGTTGAATGAACCAGGGTGGGCAGGCGTGATGGGTGGGTTGCAACACAAAACACTCTGCGTGTATTGCGGTGCGCGGCCAGGGACCAACCCAGTCCACGCCGAGCAGGCGCGGTCTTTGGGTGTCGCGCTTGCGAATTCCGGTGCGGCATTGGTGTATGGTGGCGGCGGTGTCGGCCTCATGGGCGTGGTGTCGGCTGCCGTCGTCGAGGCAGGCGGGCACGTGACGGGGGTGATTCCCGAACACCTCCACAGCACCGAGATGGCAAGCAGCGCCGTGCAGTCGCTCGAGGTCGTGCCGTCGATGCACGTGCGCAAGAACCGCATGATCGAACTCGCTGATGCCATCGTGGCCTTGCCCGGTGGTGTGGGCACCTTGGAGGAGCTCACCGAGGCGCTGACCTGGCGTCAGCTTGGTCTGCACTCGAAGCCGTTGGCTGTTGTCGACTCTGACGGCTACTACAGCGACCTGTTTGCGGCACTCGAATCGATGGTGGACCACGGTTTTGCCGACCTCGATGTGCTCAGCGCGCTGCGCCGTTTCGACACCCCTGACGACCTTGTTCAAGCCTGGACGGCGGGGACCTGGGTGTGACGGCAGAGCCGCGATTGCGCTTGCGTTTTGCCGAAGCCTGGAGCGCGTACCTTGCCGACCCACTCGACGTCGCGGACCCGGGCTCAGCATCCGACGTCAGCCACGTGACGAGTCTGCTCGAACTTGCCGAGCACTACGACGCGATGCTGCTGGACGGCTTCGGTGTGCTCAACTGCGGCGATATGGCGGTGCCTGGCATGGTCGAGGTGTTCGCTGAACTGCAACGCCGTGGGGTGCGCCTGTTGATCCTGTCGAACGGGTCGACCGGTCAGACCCGCGACGCCGTGGCCAAATACAGCGCGTTCGGGTATCCGGTCGACGCAGACGATGTGATAACGAGTCGGGATGCGGCACGGGGGGGCTTGGCGCGCCACCACGACGCGTACCCGGACTGGCACTGGGCGGTCTCACCGATGGGTGGGCGGGCTCTGGACGACCTGCCCGGGCGTTTCAGTGAAATCCGGTCTGATGGGTGTGACCCCACCACCGACGGTTTTCTGTTGGTGACGGCGGTGGCCTGGACAGACGCACACACGGACGCGATGCGGGCGGCCCTGACTGAACGTGTGCGCCCGATCTGGGTGGCGAACCCGGATGTCACGGCGCCGTTCCCGTCACATTTCAGCCTGGAACCGGGTTACGTTGCGCGCTCCCTCGGTCGCGCGTTCGGTGCGCCGGTGCGTTGGTTCGGCAAGCCGCACCGGGCTGTGTACGAGCTGGCGATCGCACGACTGAAACGCGACCAGCCGAGCCTTGCGCGCGAGCGCATCCTGATGGTGGGCGACTCGCCACACACCGACGTGTTGGGCGCGAGGCGAGCGGGCATCGACAGCTGCATGACGGTCGATTTCGGCCTGCTGCGGGGTGAAAACCTGCGTGAGCGTTTGACCGAGGCCGGCGTCTGGCCAACCTATGTGCTGTCGTCTCAGCCTTGGGAACGGTCCGACGGCACCGGGTAGTCGGGTGTAAACCCGTTCGGGTCAAAACGAAACACAAACAAGAGTTGTTCTCATTTGCCGTACTCGGTACCCTAGTGCTGATGAGGGCTGTCGACCCGGCGGCCACGCATTCCAACCACCTCGGGACACACCATGAGACGCAAAATGAAACTCGCAGCGGGCGCCGCGATCGTCGCTGTCGCGCTGTCGGGCATGCACGCGACCGCCGGCGGCCACCTGGCAGTATACGCCGATTTCCCCGTCACGCTGAAAGGGTACACGGGCGACAAGACCAACTCTGTGGCCTACACAGGCCAGATTGCACGCTACGTGCTGCACGATTCGCTCAAGAAACTCGCGTCAAAGAGCGACGGCAGCAACAACGCCGAGGTGCTTGCGGAGATGCAGGCCTACTACAGCGGCAAGGACGCAGGTCGCGCGATCATTGCGCCTGCCGGCAAGGACGGCTTCGCCGTGAAGCAGGCTGGCGTTGACGACATTTCCAAGGGCAAGGACCTGCAGGGCAAGACCTACAAAGGCTTGGTCCCGGGTTGGCCCGGCCAGTTGACCGGCCCCGAAGTCATCAACTTCATGATCGAGAAAGCGGCCTCCGTCCCGGGTGGCTACGATGAGATCAATGGCTTCGACTACGGCCAGTTGATCTCCAAGACCCTGATCGGTGCCGTGTTCTACAACCAGGCCGTCGACAACTACCTCGACGAGCTCATGGGACCGGACAAGAAGCCGAACGATGCGCCCTACAAGGAAGGCGCGCACTACACCGGCAAGGAACACGCCTGGGACGAGGCATTCGGCTACTTCGGTGCGCCGGCACACACCACGGGCCTCGATGCCGAAACCGTTTACAACATCGCGAAGATGAAGTCCGCTGCGTTCACGCCGGCCGACGCGAACGCTGACGGTGTCATCGACCTCAAGTCCGAGATGACCTTCGCGAACGCCTACTACGCGGCCGACGCGGACAAGAGCGGCAAGACCAACTACCTCCAGGACATCATGGCGAACTTTCTCGCCGGGCGTAAGCTGATTTCCGAGGCGGGTGGTGAAGCGCTCGACGGTGGCCAGCGAGCCGTGTTGATGGCCTACGCGGCCGACATCAAGAGCGACTGGGAAAAGGTGCTCGCCGAGGCCGTCTACAAGTATGCGGGTTCCGTGTACCTGGACGCGCAAGAGCTGAAGACTGCCGTTGACGAGACCGGCGATATCCCCAAGATCATGCGCAAGTACGCCAAGCACTGGGGTGAGCTGAAGGGCTTCTCACTGGCCCTGCAGATGGGCGGCAAGGACATGGGTGCAACCGCGGTCAAGATGAACCGCCTGATCGGGTTCAGCCCGGTTGTGTTGCTCGACGAACAGGTTGTTCGGGTGGACCAGAACGGCGACTACGTGCGCGAGCAGGGCAATGGCCTGACCGAGTACATGCTGCACATGGCCAAACTGCAGCACCTGTTGGACGACACCTTCGGCCTGACCGCCAAGAAGAACGCCATCGAAGGCGATTTGCAGGCGTTGAGCGACAAACTCGGCAACAAGGACAACGCCGAGAACGACTGATCGCTGACGCGATCGCAGGGCGACTCGGGCGTGCACGCTCGCGTCGCCCTTTTTTTTGGGGGATTCGACATGTTTGAACAGATTACCGACACCGTGACCGACCTGTTCTTCAACCCCGAGAAACGTGTCTTTATCGGCTACCTGGCCAGCGCGTGGGTCATCGGTATCGTCTGGCTCTGTTGGGCCGGTGGGAGCAGCCTTCGAGGCGCCATGTCGCGCACCTTCGACCGTCGAACATGGCTCGGCAGGTCTGCGCGCGCCGACTACCTGTTGCTCGCCATCAACCGGGGCGTGATGGGCCTGATCACACCGGCGCTGATTGGCCAGCTCGCGATCGCCACATTCTGGTTTCACTTTCTGCATGGCCACTTCGCGCCCGGCGGCGGAGCGGATGTGCCCAGAGCCGTGGTTCTCACGGCGTTCACACTCACGCTGTTCCTGTTCGATGACGCCAGTCGCTACTGGGTGCACAGGCTGATGCACCGCTCCCCCTGGTTGTGGCCGTTCCACCGGGTGCACCATTCGGCGGAAACGCTGACACCGCTGACCATATTCCGAACCCACCCCGTCGAGGGTGTGATCTACGTCTTGCGCAGTGCCGTGGTGCAGGGTTGTTCTATCGGCATATTCGTCTTCGTGTTCGGAAACAAGGTCGATTTGATCTCGGTGCTTGGTATCAACGTCGTCATATTCGCCTTCAATGCACTGGGCGCCAACCTGCGCCATTCCAACGTGCCGGTGCACTACCCGAGCTGGTTGGAGAAGTGGTTGATCTCACCCGCGCAACACCACATTCACCACTCGATCGAGCGGCGGCACCACGACCGGAATTTCGGGGTTGTGCTTGCCATTTGGGATCGCATGGGGAACACGCTTCACCCGTCCGAGCCCGATGCCGATTTGCAATTCGGTGTCAAAAAGGAGCAGACACCAGCGGAGCACTCGCTGATCACGCTCTACCTTCACCCGTTTCGGTCTGTCTTCCGTCGCGCGTTCAGAATCGCACAGTCATTGCTCATCAAATTGCGTGAGCAGGTGAGCTGACGTGCAGGCATCGAGATTGCGCGGTGAAAAGCAAGGCGGTGCTCGAGGTGCAGCCGCTGCACGGCTAGGGGGAGAGGGTGCCGTCCTGGCTGAATGGAATGCGCACCGGGATGCCAGCGATCTTGACTGACCCTTCGAGCCGGTAGTTGAGTCCCTGACCGCCCGTCAACTTCCCGAGGTTCTCGAGCACTTTCAGCAGACCACTGTTCACCCTCACGGACACATCCGCTTCACCGTAGGGTGGCAGGTCGATCGGCGTCTTGCTGATGCCGCTCGCGAACTCCTCGCCGTTGATGATGGCCGAGAACTGGGTGTCCTGGATCGCGAGCGTGCGGTCGTTCGGGTTTTGCAGGTTGAGCGTGAGGTTGAAGGTCTGCTGCAACAGCGAGGCCTCGACCAGGTCGACACCCACCAGCGTGACGTCCGGCGGGTCCGGTACGATCCGGTCGACCAGCGACGCGCAGGCTGACAGTCCGAGCGCGCACAGCAACACCAGGGCGGTGAGGCCCGGGTGCATACGCCGCGGAGTCGGAACGGTTTCCATGGCCTCAGTATACGGCCTGGGTGCGCGTTGTGTCAGCCTGGCGGGGCCCCCTGCGGGCCGGCCCGGAGCGGCGTGCTGGCAGGGCGCGCTGTGGCAAACAGCGAGAAGAAGTTCCGCCGGGTGTGGGCGGCCAGCTCGTCGAGGGGTATGCCACGGAGGTCGGCGAGGAACTGCGCCGTGTGCCGCACGAACGCCGGCTCGTTGGGTTTACCGCGGTGCGGCACCGGGGCGAGGTAGGGCGCATCGGTTTCCACCAGCAGGCGATCCAGGGGCACCAGGCGCGCGGCCTCCTGCACGGCTTTGGCCGACTTGAAGGTCACGATGCCCGAAAACGAAATGTAGAAACCGAGATCGAGGGCCTGCCGGGCGATGTCCCAGTTTTCGGCGAAACAGTGCATCACGCCACCCGAACGGTCCGCACGGTTGGCCACCAACATGTCGACGGTGTCCTGGGCCGCCGCGCGCGTGTGAATGATCAACGGTTTGTCGGCACGCGCGGCGGCCTCGATGTGTGTGACAAAACGCTCGCGTTGCCACTGCATGTCGCCTTCCACACGCATGAAGTCGAGGCCCGTTTCTCCGATGGCCACCACTTTCGGGTGATCGGCGAGCTCGACCAGCTGGTCGATACCGGGCTGCTCGGCCTCCGGGTAGCACGGGTGCACACCGACCGAGGCGAAGAGGTTGTCGGATCGGCCGGCGGTATCGAGCACACGGGGGAAATCCTCGAGCGTGACACTGATGCACAGGATGTGGTCGACACCGGCGTCGTGGGCGCGTGCCAGGGTGCCTTCGAGGTCTTCACGGAGTCCGTCGAAGTCGAGGTGGCAGTGCGAGTCGATCAACATGCGTCAGGGGTACCGTGGTTCAGTTCGACTTGAGCATGGCACGCAAATCGGCCAGTGCCTCGCGACCGCGTTGTTCCGTGACCGTTTCGGCGTCGGTACCCGACCCGAACACCTCGATATCCTCACTCGGCAGCTCGGCGAAAAACCGACTGGTCTGGGTGCGCATCGTGTCGCCGAAGCGCGCACGCTTGGTTGCGCGGGTCAGGGTGAGCCGCTCCTGTGCCCGGGTGATACCGACGTAACACAGGCGGCGTTCCTCCTCCACCGTGTCCTCTTCGATGCTGCTGCGGTGTGGCAGCAGCTCCTCCTCGAAACCGACCAGGTAAACAAACGGAAACTCCAGACCTTTCGACGCGTGCAGCGTCATCAGGCGCACGGCGTCGCCGGTGTCCTCGTCGTCCTCGAGCCGGTCCATCAACGCGAGGTGCGCCACGGCCGCGTCGAGGTCCGGTGGCGACCCGTCGGCGTCGGCGGGGATACGTTCGATCCACTCGACGAGCTCGCGCACGTGCTGGCAGCGTCGCAGGCCAATGTCGCGCCGGTCGCTGGTTTCCATCAGCCACGCGTCGTACTGCACCGCGTCCAGCAGGTGGTTGACCGTGTGCTGCGCTGACGCGCGACGCGCGACCTCGCGACACCCGGTGTACCAGGTCGCGAAACGGTTGACGCGCGCGTGCGCCGCACGCCCCAGCGCGGCCTCGAGACCGAGTTCGAAGCACGCGTCCATCAGGCTGCATCGCCTCGACCGCGCGTAGGCGGCGAGCTTCTGCAGCGTGACCGGCCCAATGTCGCGTCGCGGCGTGTTGACCACGCGCATGAATGCGGCATCGTCCCGCGGGTTGACCAGCAAGCGCAGGTACGCCACGACGTCCTTGATCTCGCTGCGGTCAAAGAAACTCGCGCCGCCGGAGACGATGTAGGGTATCCGCTTGGCCCGCAGCGCGCGCTCCACGCTGCGTGACTGCGCGTTGCCGCGGTAGAGCACGGCGTACCGGCTCCAGCTGCCGCGGTGTTTGAACTGGTGGGCGTGGATGTCTGATGCGACCCAATCGGACTCATCGTCCTGCGTGCCGCATTGCATGAAGCGCACGGTGTCGCCACCGACGCGTTCCGACCAGAGTGCTTTCTTGAACACGTGCGGGTTGTGGGCGATCAAGGTGTTGGCCACCTTGAGGATACGGGAGGTGGAGCGGTAGTTCTGCTCGAGCTTGATGACCCGAAGAGTGGGGTAGTCTTCCTGCAGTCGGGCGAGATTTTCAGGTCTGGCCCCACGCCACGCGTACACCGACTGATCGTCGTCGCCCACGGCGGTCAGTCGCCCCTGGACGCCAGTCAGGCGCCGGACGAGCGCGTACTGGATGGCGTTGGTGTCCTGGTACTCGTCCACCAACAGGTGGCGCACGCGGGCCTGCCACCGTTCCCGGCACGCGGCGTCGTCGAGCAAGCTGACCGGCAGGGTCAGCAGGTCGTCGAAATCCACGGCATTGCACTGGCGCAAGTGCGATTGATACAGCCTGAACAGCTCGACCAGTTCCCCGTCGGCCTGGCTGCGGATCGACTCGGCTACCTCATCCGGACCCTGACCGTCGTTTTTCCAACGTGAGAGGTGCTGCCGGGCAACGCTGGCGTCGAGCACGGTGGACAACCGCGCTTCGCCGGCGAGCGCCTTGAGCGTGCTCACGGTGTCGGTCGGGTCGATGATGGTCAGGTTCGCACTGAAGCCCAGTGCATGACCCTCCTCGCGCAGAAACCGGAGGCCGAGTGTGTGGAACGTCGACACCTGCACCAGATCCGCGGTACCCGACCCCAACATCGTCGCCAGGCGGTGTTTCATCTCTCGGGCCGCCTTGTTGGTGAAGGTCACGGCGTAGAGGCGCTTTGGTGGGACCTCGAGGTCGCGAACCAGGTGCGCGACCTTGTGCGTGATGACCCCGGTCTTGCCACTGCCTGCGCCCGCGAGCACCAGCAGGGGCGATGACACGTGGCGTACAGCTTGGCGTTGTTGTGGGTTGAGTTGCATGGAGGGACCACCGCGAGGGCCGCGTAGCGTACCGTGCAGCGACGGCCCTGTCATCGGCCCTGTCGCCACGTGATAGGGTGAAGCATGGCCAAATTCGACTGTGACATCGACAACGAGACCGGATGGTTGTCGGGGGCACGTCGCTGCCCGTCACCAAACGCGGACACGCGGCCGCCGGGTGTGGCGCCCGAGCTGATCGTTGTCCACGGTATCAGCCTGCCGCCCGGGCAGTTCGGCGGCCCCTGGATCGACCGGTTGTTTCGCAACGAGCTGCCTGAGGGCGTGCACCCGGCGCTCACGGCGCTGCGGTCGCTCCGGGTGTCAGCGCATCTGTTGATTCGGCGGGACGGCGCGTGCACACAGTACGTGCCGTTGCACCGGCGTGCCTGGCACGCCGGTGTCAGCACCTTCGCCCACCGGACGGGGTGCAACGACTTCTCGGTTGGCATCGAGCTGGAGGGCACAGACGCGGCGCCCTACGAGCCTGTGCAATACCGCGTGCTCGCACGCGTGTGCCTGGCGTTGCAACGCCGCTGGCCGGCCATCTCGCGCGACCGCATTGTTGGCCACAGTGACATCGCCCCCGGCCGCAAGTCAGACCCCGGGGAGGCGTTCGAGTGGTCGCGATTGATGCGAGAATTGGACTCCCTCACCTCGGAAACCGGACATGCTCGTCCCCAGTGACACCCTGCGCGCGGCACTCGACGCGGCTGACGCCGCCCGCAACGTCATCCTTCGCCACTACGAGGCCGGTGTCGACGTCAACTTCAAGGGCGATGACTCGCCGGTCACGGCGGCGGATGTCGACGCCGAGCGCGCCATTCTCGCGGTGCTGAAGGCGCGTTTCCCCGACCACGCGTTCTACGGCGAAGAAACCGGTCGACAGGGCCAGTCCACCGATCACCTCTGGCTCATCGACCCGATCGACGGCACCAAGTCTTTTGTACGCGCGTGCCCGTTCTTCTCCACGCAGATTGCCCTGATGCACCGCGGCGAGTTGGTGCTTGGCGTGTCCTCGGCGCCGGTGTCGGGCGAGGTGTTCTGCGCCGAGCGCGGACAGGGTGCCTGGTTCGGTAATGAGCGCCTGCACACGCACCAGCCGGTTGCGCTGGACCGCGCCATTCTGTCCACCGGCAACGTCGGCAGTCTCAGCGGTGTCGCCGACAGTTGGACCGCACTCGGTCAGTTGATGCGGGATGTGCATCGGCACCGCGGTTACGGTGACTACCTGCACTACCACCTGCTGGCGCAGGGCAGCCTCGACGTGGTCATCGAATCGGACGTGAACGTACTCGACGTCGCAGCCCTGTCGGTGATCGTGGCGGAAGCGGGAGGGAAAATGACCGACCTGGCGGGCGAGCCGATCGGGCTCGACACCACGAGCGTGCTGGCCAGCGGCAGCGCGGCGCTGCACGCAGTCGCGCGGGAGCGGATCAGTTGGCCAGCCGGTCCTCGTGCGGGTTGACCGTCTGTGCGGCGTCCTGCCACGGCTTTGGCTGCTGCACATCGGACATGAGATCGACCGGGTCGATGTTCATCACGCTGTTCATCTGCTGGCGCAAGACATCCTGATTTCGGGCGTACGCGCCCAGGCTGCGGTCGAGGAACTCCCCGACCATGACGCTCATGGTGTCGTCCGAACACCGGATGAGTTGCTCGAGGAAGCCGGTGTTGAAGCACGGGCTTGACGAGGCGGTCTCGTGCTCGCAGACGATCTGCAGCAGGATCGTGCGGGTGATGTCATCACCGCTGCGCGAGTCGACCACGCGAAAGGGCTGTTGCTCACAGACCATTTTCCGCACGCCGTCGAGGGTGATGTACGCACTCTCGTGGGTGTCATACAGCCGTCGGTTGGGGTACTTCTTGAGCGTCCGGGGTGCGCTGGAAGGGCCTGATGTGGTCATGCAGCTCGCCAGTTGACTTTCGCGGCGCAGCATAACCGTCGAGACCGCCACCTTCAACATCGGTGGCACTATATTTCTGCTCTGTCGTGCACTGCACGCCGAAATGCGACGTTTTCCGCAAACTGGATCGCTTGGTTGCAACGATCTCGTTACGTTCCGCCCCGTGTGCGGCGTCAGGCTTGGTGCATGGTGCAACGCACAAGCGGTCCGTGTGACAGCCGGGTGCGGTGTGCACACCGGCCGTGGCGTGTCAGCGCGTCAGTTGAGTTGCTGGAACCAGTAGTTCTCCTGCACGTTCGGGATCGTGCCCGCGGTCGCGTTCGGGTCTGACTGGAAACACTGCATGTTCACGCACTCTGACAGGTTGCCGCTGGGGTCGCGGTGCCCGGCCATGTCACTCGGAATGCCCGGCGCTGCCAGCGGGATCTCGCGGTCTTCGGTGCCGAGGGTGGTGTTGCCGCTGTAGTCGAACACGGGCTGTGCGTCGTACAGCTTCATGCGGTACAGCGTGCCGGACCCGATGTCGCGCTCACACGGCGCACTGCTCGATGGGATCGTGTAGACCGGGTAGTTGACGATGCCGTTCGAGATCGACACACCCGAGATCGCCTTGCGGTCATTTGGCAGATTGACGTACCACCCTTGCGATGTGCGCAGCTGCTCGTACTCGTTGGCGAGTGCGGTAGGGTTGGTTGTGGTGCCGAGGGTATTGGCCGTGGCGTCGTACAGGTCGCCGTTGTCGATGACCGGGAATCCGCCACTGGGCATGCTGACATGGGTGTCACGAATCAGGTAGAGGCGGTTGTCGTTGGTCGACGTCAGCGGGTTCATGCGATCGCCGGTGCCAAAAGCAAGCGCAACCCAGGCCTGGCCATCGTCGCGCACCAACGCCGTACGGATCGGTTTGAATACTCGCCTGCGCTCGCCGTCCACATCGCGGCCAAGTTCGGCGATCATGCCGCCGTCGGCGGATGAGCTGCTGTTGCCGACGAAGTTGTCGGCGAGATCAAAGCGCCAGACTTGTGCACCGAGGTCGACGGCGTACACGCGATCGGCAAAGCCGTCGCCGTTGGTGTCAACCGGACTGGGCTCGGCAACAAAGGCGTAGTCCATGTCACTGAACTGCATCTCCGAGGTGGCGGTGCTCGCGTTGGACACGGCCGACCAGGACATCGAGCCGGTCTCAAGCTCGAGCAGGCCGATGCCGCGGCCCATCACGTGCCCGGTGTACGCAAACTCCGCGTTCGGGTCGTAGCCCATGGCGATTGCCATCAGCGATTTGCCGCCGGTGGTCTTGCGTGCCCGAAGCGGGACGGCTTGGCTCAACGCGTGGCCGTACTCACGCCAACGCCCGAGTGACGGGTCTTTCTTGTTCAAGGCCACCACAACCGGGTTGACACGGTCGTTGGCGCGGGTGGCGTCGAAAATATAGAGGGTGCGCCCACCGAGGCCGTAGGGCATGTACAGGTACACGCGGTCTCCGGCGCTCTGCGTGATGATGCCGTCGAGGTTCTTGTCGATCACGTACGCCGAGAGCTTGCCGTCGATGCCCCAGAAGCGCGTGCTGCCGGTTGCGGGGTTGTCAAACTGCGGTGCGTAGTGCGGCACACTTTCGATCGGCGACACGGCGAAGATCTCGTCGCCGGTCTCGCCGTCGAAGCCGTGCAGCATGCCGTCTGACGTGGCTGCAAACACGACAACATCGGGATTGGCTTCCGTGCCGCCGTACTGGATGGCAAGGGGTTCGTTGCGTGCGAAGCCGCCGATCTGCCCCGAGTGCTCACCGGTGTTGAGGTCATCGTCGGTGTCTGGCGTGTCGTAGCCGAGCGCGTAGTCGAGTATGTCCTGGCGTTCGCTGGCCGGGCGCGTTGCCGCGCCCAGTGCCGCGTTCACCGTGGGTTGAGCCAGGGACAACTGGTGCATGCTGTTGGTGAGGTTGCCTTCGATGCTCGGGTCGACGTTGATGCCGTAGATGTTGCGGGACGCGGGATTCTGACCGGCGAGTCGCTCGCGTGCACCACCGTCGAGCACGTTGTTGCCGTCGGCACCGGACGACCAGTAACTGCGGGCCGATGGGATGATGCCGCCGTTGGTGTTCAGGATCTCGGGGTTGTTGGTCTCGTCCGAGTCGGTCAGGTACGGCCGCAGACCGTCGTAAGCGATGCGGTACTTCTTGACGTTGCCGCGCCATTGGTAACTCGAATTCGGCTCATAGACACCGGTGTAGACCTCACTGCGGTGCGCAACGCGGCTGAACTGATCCGAGCTCGTGACGACGCGGCTCGCCACTGTCACCGTACCGGCGATGTTGCTCAGCACATCGACGAGATTGTTCTCGAGCTGGATCGCATCCTGGGCCGAGAAGTAGGACGTATCTGCGGCCGTTGCGGTGTCTTCGAGTAACTGAAAGCCGATCTGCACGCCCACCGGATGCACTTTCACTGTCTGCCCGTCCGGGGTGCCGTTGCCGTCGTCGTCGAACACGTTGGGGATGCCGGGGCGCGAGTCGGTTTGCGCCATGTACAGTGCAAGGTCGTCGAGGCAACTGGTGCCTGTGCTCTGGTTGTTGCCCGAGTGGCAGGAGCCGCCGCCGAGCAGCGTTTCGATGGGTTCTTGGTCGTTGTCCGCCCAGGGCACACCGTCGGTGAACATGATCACGTGGCTGCGCTGGCATTCGTGGTCGATCGGGCTGATGTAGTTGGACCCGGAAATCGCATCGGGGTGTGTGCCAGTGGAGCTGCCGAACAACCGGCTTTCGCCCCGGTAGTAGCGGTAGACCTCGTACAGGCCCTCGGCCAGCGGCGTAACGCCGCTGGCAGGCAGCGCGTTCACGGTGTTCTCGAATTCGGTGCGGTTGGCGACGAGTCGATTGTCGCGAACGGGCCTGACAATGGTGGCACCGCTGCTGCCGTTCATCCGCGCGACACCCGCGTTGATTTGCGGGAACAGGTGCGACACGTTGATCATCACCCGCTTCATCGCTTCGGACTTGTTGGTGCGGGTGCCGCTCTGGTTTTCGATCGGGGGGTTGAGTTTGTAGTTGATGTAGTTGCCGAGGAAGGCGGTAACATAGCCCGCGCCGTTCCAGTCGATTTCCTCTCCAGCATTGGCCGTCCAAGCGGTCGTGGTATTGGCGTTCACGTATGTACCGCCACCGACGCCGTTCTCGCCGTGCACACCGCGGTCTTCAAAGCAGTCAATCAGGTGGCCATCGAACTGCCCCCAGACGCCCTTGTTGACGGGCAACCACTTGTCTTCTGCAGTCGGGTTTCCCGGAATGGTCGTTGGCAGGCGGCCTACCATCCGACCGGTAAAAAATCCCCGTGCGTCGATTCCCAGATTTGCCTGATCGCAATGCATCGACATGCGTTGCCCCGAGGTCACGCTCGAGGGTGAGTTCGGCACCCGGCCCCCGGGCGCGTAGTAGACGCTGTTGGTTGTGAAAGCCCCTGAATAGGTTTGGGCTGGGTTGTAGGGAATCGGCACATTGTTCATCGAACCGTTCATGCTGCCGGAGGTGTCCATGTAGAACACGACGTTGGGTAGCTCTGACACGGTTCGGTCGAAGAAGATATCGGTGTCGAGTGCTTGTGCGCTCGTCACTGTCAACGCAAACAGCGATAGCGTGCACGCGGCCTGTTTCAGTCGCTGCCGTGTTGCACGGAGGTGGCGCGTTCGTGCGCTGATCTCGGGCTGACGTGATCGTTTCATGGCGTTCTCGTTGACATGTCTGCTGCGGGCGGAGTCGACCCGGAGGTCAATCGCAACTGGAATCGGCGTTCCAGGAGCCGTTGCCGAGGCTGTTGCCCGAGGTGATGTTCATCGCCGGACAATCCGCGTCTTCGGCGTTGGTGGCCGTGGCGGTGAATTGTTGGTTGCCGTTCTGGCGCGTGACCCCGTACGCCCACTTGCCCCCGGCGGGCAGGGCGTAGATTGGCGCGAGCTCCGCGGTCGATGCGTAGCGGTTGTTGTTCAGGTAGTACTTTTCCTGAGCGTCCGCGATCTTGACCAGCACCGCCTGCGCCTCGCTGCGCTCCGACTTGATCACGTAGCCGCGGTAGGACACCGTGGATATCGACGCCAATATGCCAAGAATGGCAATCACGATGATCAATTCGATCAGAGAGAATCCGGTTTCCTTTCGCATAGCGCTGTCTGTCTTTGTCTGTGGTGTTAAGAAGGGCATGACATCACTCCGTCGCGTACGTCGTACCCGAATGGCCGCCGCCCACCTGCACGTAGACGCTGCCGATCACGGTTTTCGAGGCGCCGCGTTGGGTGGCGTCGCCGTACTGGCCAACAGAGGTGATCTCGTAGAACACACAGGTGACGCCGCTTGTCGCAGTCGCGGAGCTGCTGATCGGGCAGGGCAGCGAAGCACCGAGTGGTTGGATTTCAACTTCCGAGGTCCAATCACCTGGCGCACTGTTGAAGTTCACGGTCTGCACGTCTGCCACCGGGTCCGTGCCGTTGGCGTAGGGGTTGAGCAGGGTCTGGCGCAGGGTGGGTGAGCGCATCACGCGGCGCAGGCCCGACTCGGCAGCCTCGAACGCGACTTGCGAGGCCTTTTCGTTTTGCGCGATGCGCATCTCCACGCTCGACATGCCGATGACACCCATGCCGGCAATGGTCAGGACTGCCAGCACCATCAGGGCGATGATCAACGTGACGCCGCGCTGGCGGCCCGGCATCGCGGGACTTGCGTTGGGCTGAGTCATAGGTTGTTGCGCACCTGGAATGTGCCTTGCCACACCCGCAGGTCGGTGGTGGCGGTGATGTTTTCACCCGCGAACTGGTAGGTGCGTGTCAGCGCGGACGGCCGGTCCACGTTGTCGCTGCCCGACACCGTCAGCACCTGTACCGCGCGGATGCGGTCGACCAGCGACGGGTCGTTCCAGTTCAGCGTGTCGGCGGTCACGTACTGCGTGACGATGCCCTGGCAGGGGTTCACCGCCGCATCGCAGATCTCGATCCCGAGTTGCAATTGGAAGTTCTCGACACCGGTTGCGATCACCTCCTCCTCGTAGAGCAGGCCCGCCGTGCCCGAGAGGCCGATCCGGCGCAACGACCGGGTGGGTACGTCGGCGGTCGGCTCGGACAGGTAGTAGATGTGCACGCGCAACGGCTGGATCAGTCGGTCGGCTTCAGGGGCAAAGGCGGCGCCGTAGCCGATCGTGGTCGGCGGGATCGTGCCTTCCCAGAACAGCCGCCCGCCGGACGGGTTACTGAACAGGTAGACACTGTCCTCGGGCAACGCCGTTGCCGCTGCAAACGGCAAATCCTCAATGTCGGTGTATTTCACCGCGAGGATGTCGGTGCCAGCCACCCAGGTTGCACCGACACAGGTTGCGTTCCACGGGTTGGCGTTGTTGGTTGCGAAGATGTACTGCTCGAGGTCGTTGTAGAAATTCGCGTCGCAGTCGCCCGCCACCGGCGGCAACTCGTTGGTCCCGCCCGTGCGGCCCTCGATCGAGAGCGCACCGCGCAGTCGGCCGAACATGCCCGCGTGGCGAATGTCGTCGCCGAGCACGCCCGCGATCAGGCGGGTTGAACCCAACAACTCGGTGCTGGCTTCGGTTTTCTCCCGGGTGGCGGTGCTGCTCACGACGATGCCGAAGGCACCGGCGATCAGGACAACACCGATGGTCATCGCGATCATCAGCTCCAGCAAAGTGAAGCCGCGTGCGGCGCGTTGGCTGGTGGTATGCGGTTGGCTGGCCATCAGATCTGACTCACCGTGTTGTAGGTGAACACGTCGGTGCCGTTGCCGGCGTCGTTTCGGGTTTCCCACTGCAGGGTGAGATCCACCTCGAAGGGCGGATCAGCGCCCACCACCGGGGCGATGGTGACGGTCCAGGACGGGTTGAAGTTGTTCAGGCTGGCCTGCAGCGAGTCGCGAATCGCGACGAGGTCGATCTGGGCGCGCTGGACGTCGGTGCAGGTTGTCGTGCAGCCCGGTGCGGTGCCCGGCAACGCGTTCGAGTTGATGTCGAAGCTCTCGGCGATGTCGGGGTTGGCCCGGATCGCTTCCATGATGCGCGAGCTGTGTTCGAGGATCACACTGCGTTCGAAACTCACCTTCGTCGAGCGCAGCGCCTGTACCTGCAGGCCGGCCACGCCCAGCAAACCGATGGCGAGGATGGCCACGGTCACCAGCACTTCGAGCATGGTCACACCGCGTTGGTCTTTTCGGATGATCAGCATGATGTGGCCTGTATGACGGTGTCGGTTTTCTCGATGCGCACGGCACCGGTGGACGACACCTCGATCACGCGGCCCTCGGCGTCGGTGTCAGTCGAGCACAGCTGGAATGACGCGCTGCCGCGACGACCCGCGCTGTCGCGGATCGTGCCGTCGGGTCGGAACCAGATCGCAGTGTCGAAGGTGGTTGCGGTCGGCGGGTTGATCTGGATGCCGAAGCCGAAATCCTCGCCACGCCTCATCGGGTTCGGCGCGCCGGTGTTCGGGTCGTTGTCGATCACCTGGTTGGTGGGAGCAGCGTCGATGCCAACGAGGTACCCGGTCGCCTGCCAGCCCCCGGCCTCGGCGGCTGTGCGACACTGGGTCCCGGCCGCGTCGGCGTGGCATAACACCGTGGTCTGGCCGGTCCGAACCGCCTCGGCCCTGGCCAGATTGAGGTCGCCAGCGAGTCGGTAAGCTGCTGAACTCAATCGACTTTCCTTGACCATGTGGCTCATGGCGGGCAATCCGACAGCCATGAGGACGCCCATGAGCATCACCGTGACCAGGAGCTCGATGAGGGTAAAACCGGAGTGATGTGTGCGCATAACCAGTCGCCAAGCACGTAGTGAGCCTGTTGGTTGCCTATCGGCAGTACGCGACTAAATTTGAGCGTGCGGGTGGTGCCCCGGGCGGCGGCCCGGGTCGGGATGCGCGTTCGGGGCCCGCGAAACGGGCCGTCAGGGCGGGGAGATCGGGCCCATCAGGGTGGGTCGGCAGGCGGTGGGGCCTGTCGAGGTGGCGGGGCCGCAACCGGTGGCAGCGACCCGGTGTGGACGGGTTCAGTCGATGCCAATGCAGCAATATTTCACTTCGACGTAGTCCTCGATGCCATAGTGCGAGCCCTCGCGGCCCAGGCCGGACTCCTTTACCCCGCCGAAGGGGGCGATTTCGGTCGAGATCAGGCCGGTATTGCAGCCGACGATGCCGTACTCGAGGGCCTCGCTGACCCGCCAGCTGCGCCCGAGGTCACGGGTATAGAAGTAGGCGGCGAGCCCGAACTCGGTGTCGTTGGCCAGCGCGATGGCCTCGTCTTCGCTGTCGAAGCGAAACAACGGTGCGAGTGGACCGAAGGTCTCTTCCCGCGACACGGCCATCTGCGGTGTCACGCCGGCGAGCACGGTAGGCTGGAAGTACGTGCCGCCGAGCGCGTGCCGCTCGCCACCGGTCACCACCGATGCGCCCTTAGACAGGGCATCGGCGATGTGTTCTTCCACCTTGGCGACCGCCGCGTCGTCGATCAGCGGGCCCTGGGTCACGCCGTCATCGGCCCCGTTGCCCACCGTGATCGCGTCGACCGCGGCCGCGAGCTTCTCACTGAAGGCGTCGTACACGCCGCTCTGCACGTAGATGCGGTTGGCACACACGCAGGTCTGTCCGCCGTTGCGGAATTTGCAGATCATTGCGCCTTCGACCGCCTTGTCGAGGTCGGCGTCGTCGAACACGATGAACGGCGCGTTGCCGCCGAGCTCCATCGAGGCCTTCTTGACAGTTTTGGCGCACTGTTCAAGCAGCACGCGCCCGACCTCGGTGGAACCGGTGAAACTGATCTTCTTCACGCGCGGGTCGCCCGTGAGCTGCCCGCCGATGGCCCGGGCACTGCCGGTGACACAACTGACAACGCCTGCGGGGATCCCCGCGCGCTCTGCCAGTTCGCAGAGTGCCAACGCGGAGTAGGGGGTTTGCGACGCCGGCTTGATCACCATCGTGCAACCGGCGGCGAGCGCGGGTCCGACCTTGCGGGTGATCATCGCGGCCGGGAAGTTCCAGGGCGTGATGGCCGCGCAGACGCCAATCGGCTGCTTGAGCACGACGATGCGCTTGTCGCTCTGGTGCGGAGGAATCACGTCGCCGTAGATGCGCCGGCCCTCCTCGGCGAACCAGCGAAAGAATGAGGCAGCGTAAGCGATTTCACCGCGCGACTCGCCGAGCGGCTTGCCTTGTTCGGCAGTCATGAGCTGCGCGAGGTCTTCCTGGTGCTCCATCATCAGTGCGTGCCAGGCAAGCAGGCGGTTGCTGCGCTCCAGGGCCGTCAGGCCCCGCCAGGCGGGCAGCGCCGCCTCGGCGGCCGCAATCGCCCGCGCGGTCTCGGCTTCACCCATCTTTGGCACGGTGCCGAGCGACGCCTGCGTGGCCGGGTTCAGCACCTCCAAGGCGTCGCCAGAGTCGGCGTCGCACCACGCGCCGTCGATGTAACACTGCTGGCGAAACAAGGCCTGATCGTTGAGTTGCATGGTCGCGCGTCCGGAGGGCAATGGGCTAAGCTCGCAATTTTAACATGGTCAGGAAGGCCGCCGTTGCGCCACCATCCGGCTAGACCCGCACGGGCGCGGCGTTGACCAGCGCCGCCGCGACGCGTCGGTGTTGCGCCAGTAGGTCCGGCAAATCCACGTCCACGAGCTCGCCGTCCCGCACGCGGGCACGACCTTGCACCAGGGCGTGGTTGACGTGACCCGGGTTGCCCAACGCGATCGCGGCAACCGGGTCTGCGTCGTAGCCGGCGAACGCGAGCGCGTCGGACCGCCAGGCCACGACATCGCAGGCCTTGCCCACCTCGAGTGAGCCGATGTCGTCCCGCCCCAGCACCTCGGCGCCACCCCGCGTGGCCAGTCGGAGCGCCTCGCGCGCCGTGAAGTGCTCGGCGCCGTGTCGGACACGCTGCAACAGCAGGGCCTGCCGTGCTTCGGCGCGCAGGTCGGCGCTGTCGTTCGATGCCGAGCCATCGACGCCGAGGCCGACACGCACCCCCTGATCCAGCCACTGCCGAACCGGGGCGATGCCTGAGCCGAGTCGCATGTTTGAGCACGGACAGTGCGCGACCCCGGTGCCGGTGTTGGCGAAGGTGGCGGACTCGTTTTCATCGAGATGCACACAGTGCGCATGCCAGACGTCTTCACCCAGCCAGCCACAGTCGGCGGCGTAGTCACCTGGTCGCATGCCGAACGCGTTTTCACAGTAGCGGATGTCTTCGGCGTTTTCGGCGAGGTGGGTGTGCAGCCGCACGCCGTACTGGCGTGCGAGCTCTGCCGAGGCCCGCATGAGGTCACGCGATACGGAGAAGGGCGAGCAGGGCGCGAGCCCGATCCGCAACAACGCGTGGGGCGCGGGGTTGTGCCACCGCTCAATCAGTCGTTGGCTGTCAACCAGGATGTGGGACTCGTCTTCAACCACCTGATCGGGCGGCAACCCACCGGCGCTTTCACCGATGCTCATGCTGCCGCGCATCGCGTGGAACCGCACACCCAGCGCCAACGCGGCCTCGATCTGATCGTCCAGTTGGCAGCCCCGCGGGAACAGGTAGTGGTGGTCGCTGCTCGTCGTACAGCCGGACAGCAGCAGTTCCACCAGGCCCACGGTGGTCGACACGCGCATCGCCTCCGGCGTCAGGCCCGCCCACAGGGGGTAGAGGGCCCGCAGCCAGCCGAACAGGCTGGCGTCCTGGGCGGCCGGGATCACGCGGGTCAGGTTCTGGTAGAGGTGATGGTGGCAATTGACAAGCCCCGGCAGCACCACATGGTCTCGCATGTCAATCACCAGGTCTGCGTGTTGCGGCAGCTGATCGCCGGGACCGATCGCGACGATCACGCCGTCCTCGGCGTACAGCGTGGCGTTTTGCAACTCCTCGCCGGCGTCGTTCATGGTCACGAGCGTGTCACAGTGGTTCAGTAGCGTCGAGAACACGTCGGTCACTCCGATTGGGCAGGGGTATTGCCGGACGCGGGTGTTTGACCGGTTTGTAATCCCCCTTTTTCACAGGAGCATATAGGCTTCTGTCACACCGCGTTACTGCGGTACGTCGGGCGCGACGGTGTGGCGCCCGTAACTGAAAAACCCGGATCCGACATCTATAGTCCTCTTGTGACTGATTTCATGATTGCGCTCGTTGCGCTAGCGGCCACCGTGGCCGCCATTATTCCGCTTCGGCACTTCGCTGATCGCCTCGGGCTTGTCGACGTTCCCACCCAGCGGAAGCGGCACCGCGGCGCCGTGCCCGTGATCGGCGGTATCGCGATGGTGCTCGGTATCACTGCCGCCGTGGGCGTGTCCGGCCACTTCCACGACGTCTTCTGGCTCGGCGCGAGCGCCTACCTGCTGCTGTTGTGCGGCATGATCGACGACAAGTTCTCGATCCGCGTCGCGCTGCGCTTGCTGGTGCAGTGCATGGTGGCGCTGATCCTGCTGTTGGGCACGGGTATCGAGTTGAGCTCGGTCGGGGCCCTGCTGCCCGGGGTGGACGTGGAGCTTGGCCGGCTGGCATTGCCCTTCACCGTGTTCTGCATCATAGGCGTGGTCAACGCCGTCAACATGATCGACGGTGTGGACGGCTTGAGCGGAACGCTCATGCTCGTGACCTTCGCCGGCTTGGCGGCCATCAGCTTCGGGCACGGCGGCGGTCTGTTTGTGGTGAGCCTTGCGGTGAGCTTCGCGCTCGTTGGGTTCCTGCTGTTCAACGCACGCGCGTTCCGGTCGCGTGCCGCGATTTTCATGGGTGACGCCGGCTCGACCACACTCGGGCTGATCGTGGCCTTCCTGCTGATCTCGCTGTCGCAGGCGCCGCAGGCCAGTGTCAGCCCCGTGGGCGCGGCGTGGATCCTCGGCGTGCCGTTGCTCGACGCCATGACGGTCATCGTCAAGCGCGCGGTGAGCGGCAGGCCGGTGTTTGGCGCCGATCGCGCGCACGTGCACCACGTGTTTCTCGACCTCGGCTACTCCGTGAACGCCACGGTCATCCGACTGGCGGCGCTGCAGGCGATTCTGGTGGGCGTGGGCTTTCTGATTTCCAGCAACCGGCAATTCGAAACTCTCGGCTTCTGGGGTTTCATCGCCTTGATCGCAGCGTCGGTGGGCGTCTCAACGCTCGTGGTCAGGCGGCGCAAACGCGCTGAGCACAGAGTCAACCGCGCCAGTCAGCACTGAAACCGCGGCCACCGGTCGGCGCTGATCAGTCGCCGAAGCCCTGATCGGGCAGTTCGTCGGTCCGGCGCAGGAGTTTCGTCAACAGGCTGTTGAGCTGCGTGCGTTCTTCGTCGCTGAGGCCGTCGAGCAGCCACTCCCCCGTGCGGTCGGCATCGGGCACCATGGTGTCGACGATGCCCCAGCCCTTCTCGGTGAGATCCAGAATCGTGCGGCGACGGTCGGCGTCGTCGATGGTCACCGTGATCAACTCGAGGTCAGCCATGCGGCGCTGTGCTCGGCTGACGCGCGCGCGGTCCATCGACGATTTGTCCGCGACCTCGTGTGCTGACAGGGCACCGTTCTCGGCCAGCGTCATCAGAATGCGCCACTCGGGGATCTGAAACTGGTACTTCCGTTCGAACAGGCCATTGATCGCCTGGGTCATGCGGCCGGCGGTCACGGACAGCTGGTAAGGCACGAACTCGTGCAGGCGAATGGTTGGGCGCTGCCGCTTCGGAGTCGACATGGTGGTACAGGTGTTCTCGTTCAGATCAACCCGAACGGTAAAAGATTTTGCCGTGGTTCGCCAGCCGACTGTCGGGAGTAGGACCAGCCAAGGTCGGTGTGTGCGGTTGTCGGTAACGGGTGCGCGAGCTGCCCTGATCGCGGCGCCGTGGCATCGGGTCGCGCGTTGCGACTCGGCGCGAGACGGCCCAGACACAACGGCAACCCCATCTGTGATTTCAGCGTTGAGCGGCGGTGAACGGGTATAATGGAGAGCTGGTTTGCGGCTTCAGGAGTCGACGTGTTCACAGCCCAGAATCGCCTGAACTGGACATCCGCTTTTCGCGGGGCAGGAGCAGTATTGTGCGTCCTGGCAGTCGCTTTGCCCGGCGCGGCACTGGCTGCGGGTGATGCCGCTGCCGGCCAGCGGCTCGAACTCACCGACAACTGGGTCGGTACGCTGTGCCTGGTGATCTTCGCAGTCGCCTATGCGCTCGTGATCGGTGAGGAGCGAATCCACCTCAGAAAGTCCAAACCCGTGATCCTCGCGGCCGGCGCGATCTGGGCGGCAATCGGCTGGGTCTACACGCAGCACGAAATCGATCACGTGGTCGAAGCTGCATTTCGACACAACCTGCTCGAGTACGCCGAGCTGATGCTGTTTCTGCTCGTTGCAATGACCTACATCAACGCGATGGAAGAGCGCCGTCTGTTCGATGGTTTGCGGGTATGGCTTGTCAAACTCGGCTTGTCCTACCGGGCGCTGTTCTGGTTGACCGGGGTGTTGTCGTTTTTCATTTCGCCGATCGCCGACAACCTCACCACGGCACTGTTGATGTGTGCGGTCGTGTTGGCGCTCGGGGCCAGCAACACGCGCTTCGTAAACCTGGCCTGTATCAACATCGTCGTCGCGGCGAACGCCGGCGGGGCGTTTTCGCCGTTCGGCGACATCACCACGCTCATGGTCTGGCAGAAGGGGCTGGTCAGCGTGCAGCAGTTCCTGGTGCTGTTTCTGCCCTCGGTCGTGAATTTCCTGATCCCGGCGGCGATCATGACCGCGTTTATTCCGAACGAGCGGCCGGAACCCGTGCACGAGTTCGTCGAACTCAAGCGCGGTGCGCGTCGCATCGTGCTGCTGTTTCTGGTGACCATTGCGCTGGCTGTCAGCATGCACAGCTTCCTCGGCCTGCCTCCGGTGCTCGGCATGATGACCGGGCTTGCGCTGTTGAAGATCTTCGGCTACTTCCTGCGCATGACCTTGCCGAAATCACTGGCGAAGAAGCGCCTGCGCTACGCCGACGACCCCCAGCGTTTGCAGTCTCTCGAGCACATCGGTCCCTTCGACATCTTCAACCGCGTCTCACGCGCCGAATGGGACACCCTGCTGTTTTTCTACGGCGTCATCATGTGCGTGGGCGGCCTGGGCTTCATCGGCTACCTCGCGATGATGTCAGAAGCGCTCTACGTCAATTGGGACCCGACCTACGCCAACGTTGCGGTCGGCGTGATCTCGGCGTTGGTCGACAACATTCCCGTGATGTTCGCCGTGCTGACCATGCAGCCGGACATGTCGCTCGGGCAGTGGCTGCTGGTGACGCTCACGGCCGGTGTCGGCGGCAGCCTGTTGTCGATCGGCTCTGCGGCCGGTGTCGCGCTCATGGGACAGGCGCGTGGTCGCTACACCTTCTTCAGCCACCTGAAGTGGAGCTGGGCCATCGCGCTCGGCTACGTGGCGAGCATCTGGGTGCACCTGAGGCTCAATGCGCACCTGTTCGACGTGCCGATCTGAGCCGGGTCGGGCGTGACGGCACCGTGAGCGCGCCACGTCTCCCGCGGGCGCCTCAGCCCGTGTAGGCGCCCAACACCTGCTTGGCCAGCGCCGCGCGGTGGACTTCGTCAGGGCCGTCGGCGAGTCGGATGGTGCGCGCGTAGGCGAAGGCGTCGGCGAGGAACGTGTCCTGACTGACGCCGAGCGCGCCGTGTGCCTGGATCGCCCGATCGATCACCCGCTGCGCCATGTTCGGTGCGACGATCTTGATGGCGGCGATCAGGTCGCGAGCGCCCTTGGTGCCGGCGTCGTCGATGCGCTCTGCCGCCTGCAGCGTCAGCAGGCGGGCTTGAGCAATGTCGCACCAGCTCTCGGCGATGTCGGCGCGGATCGTCCCCTGCTCGGACAAGGGTTTGCCGAAGGCGACGCGGCTGCTGGTACGCTGGCACATCATTTCGAGCGCGCGTTGCGCACAGCCGATCAAGCGCATGCAGTGGTGAATGCGACCTGGCCCCAGGCGGCCCTGGGCGATTTCGAATCCCCGGCCCTCGCCGAGCAGCAGGTTCTCGGCCGGCACCCGAACGTCATTGAACGCGATTTCGGCGTGGCCGTGTGGGGCATCGTCGCTGCCGAACACCTGCAGCGGGCGGATCAGCTGCACGCCCGGTGTGTCGGCGGGCACCAGGATCATGGACTGCTGCGTGTGGCGGGGTGCGTCCGGGTCGGTCTTGCCCATGACGATCAGGATCTTGCACCGCGGGTCGGGTGCACCCGTGCTCCACCATTTTCGGCCGGTGATCACGTAGTGATCGCCATCCCGCACGATACTGCAGCGGACGTTTGTCGCGTCGGACGACGCGACGTCGGGTTCGGTCATGCAGAACGCCGAGCGAATCTCGCCGTCGAACAGCGGTTCGAGCCACTGCTCGCGCTGAGCGTCGGTGCCGTACTTGAGCAACACTTCCATGTTACCGGTGTCCGGTGCACTGCAGTTGAAGGCTTCCGGTCCGATCAACGAGCGACCCATGATCTCGGCAAGCGGCGCGTACTCGCGGTTGCTCAGCCGGCCACCGAGGTCACGTGGCCGCCAGAGGTTCCACAGGCCGGCATCGCGGGCCTTGCGCTTGAGCTCCTCCATGACGGGCGGAATTGTCCAGCGGTCGGCGGCGCTCTCGGTGTGGGCCCGGTAGAGGCGCTCGGCGGGGTAGACGTGTTCGTTCATGAAGTCTGTGAGGCTGGCCTGCAGCGCAGTCGCGGGTTGGCTCATGTCGGTCGGTGGGGTGTTCGGTGGGCGTCAGAGCATACAACATGGCGCTTCGCAGGCGTCTGCTGGCCCCGGATGCTGTCGTCAGGCGTTGAGGAATCGAGCGAACACGGTGAACTGCGAGAACCGCAGCGCGGTGTACGTGCTGGCACGTGAACAGCGCAAGCGCAGCAAGCCGTTCGACGGCGGCACGGCTTGCAGCCAATGGTCCGGCTCGTGACCTCAGCATCTAGAGCGAGGTGATCAGCGCCGGCTGTGCGTGGACGTCGAGGTGCGCGACGCTGTTGAACAGCGCGAGCCGCACCGGACCGGTCGGGTTCAGCTCCAGCGCCGTGACCGCGGTGTTGCGCAGTTGGGCGTTGAACAGGTGCATCTGCGAATCGTCGAGTTGCAAGGCGGCGCTCAGCAACAGGGATATGGTGCCGGCCGAGCTGATGGCCAGCACGTGCTTGCCGGGCGTGGCCGCGAGCGTGCGTCCCTCCAGCCACCGGGTGACCGGGGTCTTGTAATCCACCCACGTGGGTTCGAGCCCGTCCAGCAGGTCGCCCCGCCAGAGGTCGATGGCGTGCCGCAGCGTGTTGGCGAAAGCCGCGTGTGATTGGTCCGCCCCCGCGTCGTGTCGGGCCGCGTGCTCCGGAAACTGCGCCTGGTACTGCGCCAACAGCGCTTCGAAGGGGATTTCGTCCAACGCCGGGTCGTGCCAGGCCTTGTGGGGCAGTGGGTAGGTCTGGTGAAAGGCGTCGAGCGTCAACCGGTGCCGTTGCAGGGTGCCGCACCAGATTTCATCGAAACGGCGGTCGCAGGCGCGCATGTGCTCGCCCAACAGCTCACTCTGTCGCCAACCGCGGTCGGAGAGGGTGTCGTAGTGACCGGTGAGTTCGCCGGCTTGGCCGTGTCTGACGAGATACAACACTGTCATGGGCTGATGGGGCTGAAAAACCCTGTGAGGGCGCGGCAAAGGGACTTGGCGGACCGCCGCGGACGGGTGTGGCGTCTCGCAGGGTTGGCAGGCGTCTCGCGCACGCCGGCGGCACGCGGCCTGGCGGTGACGAAACCTCTGTTCTGTCACCCGGTCAGTATAGGACCGTCAGCGGCCCGCGTGACGCGAACCTGAGAACGACCGCCTGCTCGGGAACGGCAGCGCGCGGGGCCGTATGCCATAATGCGTGATTGACCTGAACAGGATGCAACCCCATGGATTTCTTCATTTCGAACGCGTGGGCCGAGGGCCCGGCCCCTGCGGGTGGCGGGCTGATCAGCCTGGCTTTCCCGGTGCTGATCCTCGTGGTGTTCTACTTCCTGCTGATCCGACCCCAGCAGAAACGGGTGAAGGAACACAAGGAAATGGTGGAAGGCATCAAGAAGGGCGATGAAATCGTCACCGCGGGCGGGCTGGGTGGCACCGTGACGCAGGTTGGCGATGCGTTTGTCACCGTCAAGGTTGCGGAAAACACCGAAGTGCACGTACAGAAGCAGTCGGTCGCCAGCTTGTTGCCCAAGGGCACATTGAAGAACGCCTGATCCCCTCTCACGTCCGGCACACCATGAACCAATACCCGCTCTGGAAGAACGCCCTCGTGCTGCTGGTCGTGTTGACCGCGGCGGTGCTTGCGTTGCCCAACCTCTTTGGCAAGTCGCCGGCCGTGATGGTCAGCCCCGAATCCGGCAACGCGAGCCCGGCTTTGCTGGCCGAGTCGATTCGCGTCGTGCAATCCGCGGGTGTCGACTCGGTCCGCGGCAAGCTCGTCTCCGGCCGTGCGCAATTGCGTTTCGACAACCTCGACGACCAGCGCCTCGCGCGCAGCGCGCTCGATGACGCGTTGGGCAACGCGGTGGTCATCGCGCCCAACCTGGTGTCGAGTGCGCCTGACTGGCTCAAGCTGGCCGAGCCGATGTACCTCGGCCTCGACCTGCGCGGCGGCGTCCACTTCCTGATGCAGGTCGACATGGACGCGGCGATCGACAAGGCCTACGCCACGCTCGAGCAGGACATGCGGGTGCTGTTGCGGGACGAAGGGGTTCGGTACCGTTCGGTTGGGCGCGGTGCCGCGTCGGTTTCCGTGGTGCTGCGCGACGCCGCCAACCGCGATTCCGTGCTGACAGACCTGCGGCGGCAGTACCCCGAGACCACCGTCACGGTCGATGAGGCCGACCCGGCCGCGTTCGGCATCACGTTCACCGAATTCGCCCTGGAAGAGGCGCGCACCGCCGCGCTCGAGAAAAACATCTCGACGTTGCGCAACCGGGTGAACCAGCTCGGCGTCGCTGAGCCGGTGATTCAACGCCAGGGCGCGGACCGCATCGTCGTGCAGTTGCCCGGGGTGCAGGACACCACGCAAGCCAAGGAAGTCCTCGGCGCGACGGCGACCCTCGAATACCGGTTGGTATACGGTGACGCAGCCGACTGGTTCGCGGCCGAGGAGACTGGCCGGATCCCGGCGTCGGCAAAGCTGTTCCGTCAGCGCGACACTGGCGAACCGATCCTGCTGAACCGCCGCGTGATCGTGTCCGGTGATGAGATCAAGGACGCCTCGTCTGGCATCGATTCGCAAACCGGCTCGCCGGCGGTCTTCGTTAACCTCAACGGCACCGGCGCGAACCGCATGCAGCGGGTCACGGCCGACAACGTCGGCGAGCCGATGGCCGTGGTGTACAAGGAGTCCCGCTACGAGCGTCTGGTGGCCGACGACGGCTCGGTGACGCACGAGCCGCGGGTCGACGAGGAGGTCATCAACGTCGCGACCATCCGCGACGTGCTCTCGCATCGGTTCCAGACCACCGGACTCGGCAGCGAAGAAGCACGGCACTTGTCACTGCTGATCCGCGCCGGTTCACTCAGCGCACCGGTCTACATCGTCGAAGAGCGCACCGTGGGACCGAGCCTCGGCGAGGACAACATCCGTCGCGGCTTCACTGCCTGCGTTGTCGGTCTGCTGTTGGTCATGGGCTTCATGCTCTGGTACTACCGCTTCTTCGGTCTGCTTGCGAACCTTGCGCTGATCGTCAACATCGTGATGGTTGTCGCGGTGCTGTCGGTCATTCAGGCCACGTTGACGCTGCCGGGCATTGCCGGTGTGGTCTTGACCGTGGGCATGGCGGTTGACGCCAACGTGCTCATCTTCGAACGCATCCGCGAAGAGCTGCGCAACGGCAGTCCGGTGCAGCAGGCGATCCACGCCGGCTACGACAGGGCCGTGGGCACCATCGCAGATGCCAACATCACGACCCTGATCGCGGCGCTCGTGCTGTTCGCCTTTGGCACCGGTGCGATCCAGGGCTTTGCCGTGACGCTGTCGATTGGCATTGCCACTTCCATGTTCACTGCCATCGTCGGCACGCGGGCGCTGGTCAACCTCCGCTACGGCGGTCGCCGCGTCAAGGCGTTAGCCATCTAGGACCCACCGTGAAACGCTCTTTTTCCTTCAACTTCGATTTCCTGCGCTGGGTTCGGCAAGCGGCGATCGTGTCGGGCATTGCAATCCTCCTGTCGATCGGCCTGATCGCAACGCGTGGGCTCAACTTCGGGCTCGATTTCACCGGCGGCTTCCTCATCGAGGTGGGCTACGAGCAGCCGGCGGACCTCGACGTGCTGCGCGGCGCGCTTGCGGGTGGCGGATTCGAGGACGCCCAGGTCCAGCACTTCGGCAGTGCCACCGAGGTGCTGGTCAGGCTCGCGCCGCCAGAGGAGGAAGGAGCGGCGGACATCTCCAGTGATGTGTTGACCGCGCTGGAGCGTGCCGGTGGCGACCCGACCATGAAACGGGTCGAGTTCGTCGGCCCTCAGATCGGTGACGAACTGCGTGACCAGGGTGGGCTGGCCGTGATTTACGCGCTTGCGGGCATCCTGGTGTACGTTTGGCTGCGGTTTGAGTGGAAATTCGCGGCCGGATCGATTTTTGCGCTTGTCCACGATGTCTGCATCGTCGTGGGTGCCTGTGCGCTCTTCCAGATCGATTTCGACCTGTCAGTGCTGGCGGCGGTGTTGGCGGTGGTCGGGTATTCGCTGAACGACACGATCGTGGTGTTTGACCGCATACGAGAGAATTTCCGTCGACGCGGTGCCGGCGGCACCACCGAGGTCATGAATCTCTCGATCAACCAGACGCTGACACGGACGATCATCACCTCGGGCACGACCTTGCTCGCGCTCATCTCGCTCTTTCTGTTCGGCGGCGAAGTGCTGCGTGGGTTCAGCTTCGCGTTGATCGTCGGGGTGCTGGTCGGCACCTACTCATCCATTTACGTGGCCTCCGGGTCGGCGCTGTTGCTCGGTCTGCAGCGCGAGGACCTCCTGCCGGTGGAGAAAGAAGGTGTCGATGTCGACACCACGCCCTGATATCTGCTTGTACGCCATCAATCTCGCGCAACAGCCGCCGAGAAGGGGAGTGTCGAGGCGCCGACGCAGTGCACCCATGGAGGTGCATCGGCGACCAGTTTGATGCGATTCGTCGCAAACCCGGGTACGAGAAGGCTCTGTGATGCGAATTCTGTTTGTTTCCGACAACTATCCTCCGGAGGGCAACGCGCCGGCCAGCCGTTTGTCGGAGCACGCGCAACACTGGTTGCGCGCCGGTGCGGAGGTAAACGTGTTGACCTCGGCACCGAACTTTCCTGAAGGCGTGGTGTTCGAGGGGTACCGAAACGCCTGGTGGGACCGATCCGACATGGACGGTGTCGACGTCGTTCGCCTCAAGACCTACATCACAGCCAACGAGGGGTTCCTGAAACGAACCCTGTCATACATGAGCTTCATGGTCACCGCGTTCTTTGGTGGCCTGTTTGTGCGCAAGCCCGACATTGTGGTGGCGACCTCCCCGCATTTCTTTGCTGCGGTCGGCGGCTTCGCGTTGGCCAAGCTGCGGCGCGTCCCGTTCGTTTTCGAGCTCCGGGACCTGTGGCCGGCATCCATCGCCGCGCTGGGCGCGGTCAAGTACCCGCGCGTGTTGGCGGCGCTCGAGAAAGTCGAGCTGTTTCTCTACCGCCATGCGGACGCGATTGTCTCGGTGACCGAGGCGTTCAAGGCCGACCTGATGGAACGCGGTATCGACGGCGACAAGATCCACGTTGTACGTAACGGCGTCGAGCTCAGTCGCTACAAGCCGCTCGATGGGAAAGACGCCGAGCTGGCGCGCGCGCACGGCCTGGAAGGGGCCTTTGTCGTCGGGTATGTCGGCACACACGGCATGGCACACGGCCTCGACAAGGTGGTTGAGGCGGCGGAACGGCTGCGAGACCTGCCACATGTGCGCATCCTGCTTGTCGGCTCTGGGTCGGAGAAGACCAAGCTTGATGCCGACATTCAGGCGCGTGGTCTCGACAACGTGGTGTCGCTGGGCCGGTTCCCGAAATCCGAGATGAACCGGGTCTGGAGCCTGTGCGACGTGGCCCTGATCCACCTGCGTGACCTCGACGTGTTCCGCACGGTGATCCCCTCCAAGCTCTTCGAGAGTATGGGGGTGGGCCAGCCCGTGCTCATGGGTCTGCCCAGCGGCGAGGCGACCGGGATTGTCGAGGACACGGGCTGTGGCGTCGTGTGCGAACCCGAGTCACCCGAGTCCATGGCAGCAGCCATCCGCACGCTGGCGTCGGACAGCGCCCTCTATGAGACGCTCAAGCGGCAGAGTCTGGCAGCGGCGCCGTCGTACTCCCGCGAGACGCAGGCAAAAAAGATGCTGGACGTGCTCCGGCAGTACGCCCTGCCGACACCCTGCACGGACACGCCGGTGTCGTCGCCCGAGCAGCGCTAGTCGCGCCTACTTGGCACTCTTGTGGATGCCGTGCACCACGATGGTGTGCTCAGTCATGGTGTAGCCGAGTTCTTCGCTGATTTCGCGCAACCGCGCTTCAATCACCGGGTCGCTGAATTCCTCGACGTGGCCGGTTTTGAGGCAGACCACGTGGGAGTGGTTATCCTCGTCGTTGAGCTCGAACAGCGCTTGCCCACCGTCAAAATGGCGTCGGTAGACGAGGCCCGCCGTCTCGAATTGGGTGAGGACCCGGTAGACGGTTGCGAGGCCGACTTCGGCGTCGGATTCAATCAGCTTGCGGTACACGTCTTCCGCGCTCATGTGCCGCCGGTCGGATTGTTCCATGACCTCAAGCACCCGCAGGCGCGGCAGCGTGACCTTCAGCCCGACGGCGCGCAAGTGTGCTGACCCTGATTCTCGTTGGCTCATGAGCTCAGATACTGGCATGGCATGTCATACCCAATGTGGTGTGCATTATATCACCCCGCGCTCGGTGCGCTGTATTCCTTTGCTGATAAGCATGACCGGAATCAAACCTGCAGCAACGATGGCGAGCGCTGGCAAGGCAGCTTCGTGAAGTCGCTCGTCCGACGCGAGTTCGTAGGTCTTGACGGCGAGCGTGTTGAAATTGAAGGGTCGCAAGACCAGCGTGGCCGGCAGCTCTTTCAAGGTGTCAACGAACACGATGAGGATAGCGGTGAGCACGCTTCCCCGCATGATCGGGATGTAAACGGCTGTGAGCAGCCGGCGCTTCGAGGCGCCGAGCGTGTACGCGCTTTCCTCGATACTCGGTTTGATTTGCGCCAGCCCGGATTCGAGCGTGTTGAACGCAGCGGTCAGAAACCGGACACTGTAGGCGAAGATCAGGGTGAACAGGGTGCCGCTGAGCAGCAAGCCGGTGTTCACGCCGAACAGTCGAGTTGCCGCTGTGTCGACGGCGTTGTCGAAGGCGCCGAAGGGAATCAACACGGCCAAGGCAACGACAGTACCGGGGATGGCGTAACCACTGGTGCTGAACCTGATTGCGGACTGAACGAGGCGGTTGGGCTGGCTTCGCTGCGCCATCACAAGCAGTGCAGCCGGCACCAGGATCACAAGGGCAGCGGTAGCCGCCAGGCTGACGCTGTTGAGCACCAGACCGATGAACTCCGGCTCGAACAGCGCAGCCCACCGGGATGATGCGTGCCACACCAGTTGCAGCGCCGGAATCAGAAAACCGAGCACGACCGGCAGAGCGCACAACAGGCAAACCAGCCAGCGTGTCCCCTTGGTCAGTGGGATGAGGTTGGCGTTCTGCACACGCTCGGACGTCTCGTGGAACCGTGACTGGCTTCGCGAGTATCGCTCGAGTGCCAGCAGCACCACGACGAACACCAGAAGCACCGCGGACAGCTGCAAGGCGGCGGTGGCGTCGAAGAGTCCGAACCACGTGCGAAAGATACCGGTGGTGAACGTGGCGACACCGAAGTATTCCACCGCGCCGAAGTCGGCCAACGTTTCCATCAGCACCAGTGCCAGGCCCGCGAGTATCGCCGGTCTTGCCAGAGGCAGGGCGACGCGCCAGAACACGGCCACGGTGCTGCAGCCCAGCGTGCGGCCCGCCTCAAGGGCGGAGATCGAACGGTTGTTGAAGGCCGCCCGAGTCAACAGGTAGGTGTAGGGGTAGAGCACGAGGGACAGCACGACGATTGCGCCGCCGAGCGACCGTATCTCCGGGAACCCGAAGTGTCTCGGGTCGAGGTCGAACAGGGTCCGGATTGTGGTCTGCACCGGCCCGGCAAACTCGAGCAGATCCGTGTAGCAGTAGGCGAGGATGTATGACGGCACAGCCAGCGGCAGCAGCTGAGCCCACGCCAAGGTCTTTCGTGCGGGAAACGCCAGGGTGCTCACACACCAGGCGGTGCCCACACCCAACACGGTGCTCAGCGTCCCGACACCGACCATCAGAATGAGCGAGTTCGAAACGTACCCCGGCAACACGGTGTTGGCGAGGTGTGTCCAATTGCCGTTGCCCTCGGCGAAAACGTGTCCAACCACCGTCACCAACGGTATCGACACGCAGGCCCCGATCAACACACTGATGAGAGTCCAGCCAAGGCGCGACGCCCTTCGACTGTTTCGCCCGGTGACGGCTGGGCGCCGGCCCAGGTCAAGCGCGCGCGCGGACATCGTCTGCGGTGCAGTGTGAAACCGTCAGACGAGCGTTGTCCGCACCCGCACGGCGTCGCGCTACTCCCATCCGGCGTTGTCGAAAGCCTGGACTGCTTCGGCATTGCGTGCGCCCAGACGCGACACGTTGAGCGCGTCACGTTTGAAGTCGCCGAAGGACGCGACGAGGTCGCTCGGTGGAACACCCTCCACCACGGGGTATTCGTGGTTGGTTTGTGCATACCAGGCTTGCGCATCGTCGCTGACCAGAAACTCCAGGAGCTGGCGCGCTTCGGCGACGTTCTTTGCGTACTTGGTCACGCCTGCGCCGCTGATGTTGACATGGGCGCCGCGATTGGACTGGTTGGGGAAGTGGACGCGAACCGCGGCCGCGGTGTCTCTGAGTTCCGGGTTGCTCAGCATGCCGCCAAGGTAGTACGTGTTCACGAGAGCCACGTCGCACTCCCCGGCTGCCACCGCCTTGATCTGCGCGCTGTCGTTGCCTTGCGGATCGCGCGCCATGTTCTCGCGGACCGCTTTCGCCCACGCCGTGGCGTCGTCGGTCCCGGCGTACTCGATGATGGATGCCAGCAGCGACTGGTTGTAGATGTTGACGGACGATCGGGCGCAAATACGCCCGGCCCACGCGGCATCAGCGAGGTCCTCGTAGTCGGCAAGCTCGTCCAAACTCACCCGATCGGGGTGATAGACAATGATCCGAGCACGCTGGGACAGGCCGAACCAGAGGTTGTCCGGAGACCGCAGGGACGCGGGAATGCGGGAGGCCAGGGTGTCGCTCTCGAGCGGTTGGAACAGCCCCAGTGAACTCGCAAACGCGAGTCGACCCGCGTCGACTGTGATCATCAGATCGGCAGGGGTGTTGCGGCCTTCGGCCTTCATGCGCTGGATCAGCGCGTTCGACTTGCCGGTCAGCAGGTTGACCGTGATCCCCGTGCGCTCGCTGAAGGTGTCGAGCAGCGGGCGGATCAACGCCTCTTTGCGGGCTGAGTAGACGTTGACCTCGGCGGCGTTGACGGTCGTGAGTACGACGGAGAGCCCGAGCAGCCAAGACAGGCGTTTGATGTTCGATAGCATGGTGCTTCCGTTGGCCAAAAAGGGCGGAGTGTATGCAAATGAGAATCACTGTCAAGTGAGCCTCAGCGATCAGACCGTCGCACTGGCAGTCGGTTCAACACGCTCAGTGCCACCGTATTGCTGTCAGCGTGTGCCCCATCCCTGTGCGCACGCCCGGCGAATACGTGACCCTCACGCCACCGGAATGGGACGTTGCGGCTTCGAAATCGGGGCCCGGTGACGCGGTTTCGACAGGGTATACTTTGCGATCTACCGATTCATGTGGAAGCTGCACCCCCATGCCAGAAGCCGTACAGGACGCGGTGTTGACCGAACGACTGGCGTCGCTCGAAGCCCACCTATCAAGAGAGAATCCAGTGCTGGTGGACGCGGTCAAGTCCTTTCGAGAGCTCGACCGCGTCGGCCACGGCATGTGTCTGCTGTCGCCGTCGGAGTCCTACGCAGCGCAGGTGCCGTGGTGGCCTTTGGTCTCGATCCTCGGCACCTTCTCGTCGGGCAAATCAAGCTTCATCAACTGGTTCACCGGGGCGAGCCTCCAGTCCACCGGCAACCAGGCCGTCGACGACAAGTTCACCGTCATCTGTTACAGCCGGGATGAAACCCCGCGGACCTTGCCAGGGTTGGCGCTTGACGCGGATCTGCGGTTTCCGTTCTTCCAGATCAGCAACGAGATCGAACGCGTGGCGTCGGGCGAGGGACGGCGGATCGACTCCTACCTGCAACTCAAGACGAGCAACTCCGAGGCGGTGCGTGGCAAGATCCTGATCGACTCACCCGGGTTTGACGCTGACCAGCAGCGCACCTCGACGCTCAAGCTCACAGACCAGATCATTGATCTGTCCGATCTGGTGCTGGTGTTCTTCGACGCCCGACACCCGGAGCCGGGTGCGATGCAGGACACGCTCAAGCACCTGGTCACTGACACCATCTCTCGTTCGGACTCGAACAAATTCCTCTATGTCCTGAACCAGCTCGACACCACGGCGCGCGAAGACAACCCCGAAGACGTGGTCGCAGCCTGGCAACGCGCCCTCGCCAGTGCCGGTTTGACCGCGGGCAAGTTCTTCACGATTTACAACCTTGATGCGGCCCTGCCGATCGAGGACCAGGCGCTGCGGTCACGGTTCGAGCGCAAGCGCGCGACCGACATGGCAGCAATTGAAGAGCGGATCAAGCAGGTCGAAGTGGAGCGCAGCTACCGCATCGTCGGTGCGCTCGAGAAGCAGGCGCACTACATTGGCGAGCAGGACGTGCCGGCCATCCGTTCGCTGTTGGCGCAATGGCGGCGCTGGGTGTTGATCGGCGACGCGGTCTTTCTGACCGTGTCGCTGGCGCTGTCGGTTGGGCTTGCGGCGTGGGCCGGCTTCGACTTCGGTGGGTGGAGCCTCGGCCTGCTGGGTGGCTCAGCGGCGGCGTGGGCGCCGGTCGTGGCGTTGCTGATTGCACTCGGTGTCTACCACTTCTGGTTGCGTGGCTTCGTCCACGGCCAGATGCAACGGCGCATGCAGCGCGCCGACGACCTGCGCTACAGCTATGCGCTGACACGCAATACGCGCTGGTGGCGCAGTGTGTTCTGGAAACGGCCTGCCGGTTGGAACGCGGGTGCAAGAAAGCAGATCAAGGCCGTGCTCGAACAGTCGACGCGTTTCGTACAGAACCTCAACGATTCGTTCACCAACCCGAGCGGCACCGACGCCTGACGGCCGTGAGCGGGCTCAGCCGAGTACGTCGGTGTAGACGGCTTCGAGCCGACGTTTGGACGCAAGGTGGTCGAAACTCACCTTGCCGACGTTGTCGTCCTCGAGCACCTGTTGCAGCGCCGCTGACAGGGCGTCACTGTCTCGAGCCGGGCAGAGCACGGCGCCGTCCGGTCGTGTGGTGACGTCGGTGGCGACGATGCGATTGCCGAAGTAGCAGGCCTCTCTGAGCGACACGGCGTCGCCGTCCCACCAGGTGGGGCGAACGAAGACGTCGCCGAGCGCCAACCAGGCGGCCATGTCCGGCGGTTCGAGGTTGTCGAAAGCGACGTAGTCCAGGTCACCGACCGCGTCCTGGCACGCCGCACGGTACGGGTCATCGGCGTCCAGGTAACTGACGTGAGCCAGGCACACGCTCGACCGCACGGACGACGGCAGTCGGTGCAGCGCCTCGAGCAGATCGAGCAACCCGTAGTGCGGCAGAAACTGCGCGGCCACCAGCAGAACGCGTTTGCCGTCACGGCGGCGTTGTTCCAGCGGGGCGAACAGGCTCGGGTTGCTGTGTGGCAGTGGCGGCAGGTAGGCGTTGATCACGCTCATGCGCTTCGCGTCGACGCCGCGCTCGAGCAACAGCGCGCGCTGCGCCTCGCTGACGCAGACGATGTGGTTGAAGCGCGCGAGGGTCCAGTCGAACAGACGCAACTGCCAGGGTGAGAAGGCCTCGAGATTTTGTCCGAGCTTGCCCCCGTGGATTGTCAGGATTCGGGCGCGTTGGGCGCCTCCGGTGAGCAACACCGGTGCGGTCAGCAAGAACTTTGAGAAGGCTGACACGTGAACGTGCAAGATGCCTGCGTCGAGCTGGTCCAACAGCCACCTTGCTCGGAACAGCGAAATAAGCGGATTGCCAGCGAGCCTGTGTACAGCGTCAACGGCCGGAGCCTCTTTGCCATTGAACATGTCCAAAACGGCAACGGACTGAGTTGTCGCAAGCGATCTATGGAGACGCCAAATGTGCACGCTGATCCCACCGTAGTTTGGCGGGTAGGAGCCGAGCAAGACAATGCGTTGCGAACGCTCTCGCACGCTACTGCCACTCGTATAAATCGTGCGCACTCAGCCAAGCCCGGTACGCTTGGATTTCCTTGTTGTTTTCAGACCAGGGATAGTGCTGCACGCGTCGGTTTAAATAGTACTCTGGTTTAATGCCAAAATTTGTCATCGAATCGTGCGCATCTGACCAGGTGATCACCGCGGTTCGGATCTCTTGGGCGCCGCGTGCGCGCAACTGCTCGCAGGCGATGGCGATCGATTGTCCGCTGTCGATCGCGTCGTCGACCAGCAACACACGGCCGTCCCCCGGGAAACCGGACGTGCTGTCATTGTCCTTGGCGCTGTCACTGTCCAAGCGGTTAAAGCTGTCCATAATCGGCGCGAGCCGGTTGGCCACCGCCTTGAAGCTGTACAGCCAGACGACCAGTTCGCGCAGGCCCGGCACCTTGCCGAGCCGACGCTTGATCGTGCTGCCCTGGCGGCGGTAGCGCACGTATTCGCAGGGCATGCCGAGACGGTCGGCGATCACGCGCGTGGGCAGCAGCGCGCCGTTGGCGATGCCAACGACCGCGTCAGCGGCAAAGCCGCTGCTGCGCACCTCGTCCGCAAGTGCTTCACACAGTATCACCGCTTCGTCCAGTGACATGAACAGCTTGTCGTCGGTCTCGCGGTACTTCTGCACCGTCTGCACCGCGTCATCGTCACGGGCCTGGTTGACGTGGGGCTGTGTGTTTGTGCTCATGGCGGTGACTCCGGCTGGCATAAACGTGCAATCGCGTGTCGGTCGCCGGCCCGATCGACCGGCGGTCGACCGTGTGTCGCCGCTCGGGGGCACACGGTGTAACCGCTCATGGCACTCACGTACCGTGCCGGGTTTGGTCGCCGGCCGGGCGTCTGCCGGCCGGTGACCGCGACGTCACGCAGAGCCGCTGTCGGAGCCGGGCTCGGCCTGGCGTTCGGCGACCACGGTCTCGGGGCGCGCCACCGAGGCCGGCGGGGCCGACAGCGGCGGTTTGGTGTCCGGCGTCACGGCCTGCACCGCGGGTGCCGGCATTGGCGCCGGCGGCACAACCGGCGGGGCGGCGACGGTAGCCTGACCCGAGGACGGGGCGGTGGCACGCGGTGTGTCGGAGGCATCCGCGCCAGACGGCGTGGACGCTGCCGGTGCCGCGTCAGCCGCACCCTGGGGTGCGTGAGATGACGAGGTCGACGGCGACGTGTCGGCCGCCTGGTCGGCGGTGGGCTCAGCCGTGCCCTCGGCAGCACGCTCACCCCGATTGCGTCCGCGTCTTCCGCGTCCACCGCGGCGTCGACGGCGACCGTTGCCGCTTTGCGGTGCGGCATCCTGATTCGCTTCAGCGTCGCCGTTGACGGTGTCGGCCACGGCCACGTCACCGACGTTGTCGGGCATCGCGCTGTCCGCGTCAGCCGGGCCCGTGCGGGGGCTCTCGACCGAGGTGGCGGCAGTGGCCGCGGCAGCGGTCACGGCTGCGGTTGCCGCACCGGCTGCCGACGGCCCTGGGGCCGGGGCTGAATTGTCCGGGGCGGCTGTGTCCGTGCTCGTGGCCTGTTGCGGCTCTGTCGACTTCGCTGGTCCGGACCCGCGACCGCCGCGCCGTCCGCGACCGCGCGAGGCACCGTTGCGACTGTCGTTCGACGACTTGGCCGAATCGGCCGTGTCGCGGGCTGCCGAATCACGTTTGCGTTCGCCGTTGTCCTTGGCAGACTGGCGTTTGTCGTCCTGGCGGCCGCTGTTGCGGCGACCGTCCGCGCGGCTGCCGCGGTTGTTCTGGCGCTTGTCGTCGCGCTGGCCGTTGCTGTTGTGCCGGGCGTCGCCACGCCGTCCGTCACCGCGCCGCCCGTCACCCCGCTTGGCGTCGCTGCGGTTGCGTTGGGCCGGGCGCTTGGCCGGCGTGCTGCTGTCGGGTGCGTCCTGCGCGTTGGCCGCGGCCGACCCGCCGCCCATCATGCGACCGACCAACGCCACTGCTCGGCGAATGAGGCCCGGTTGCGCGTCGTCGACGGCCTCGACCGACGCGACAACGTCGTCGCTTGCGGGCGAGGGCGCGGGTTGCTGCGGCACGACAGTGCGTACGGCGGCGGTTTCGCCCTTGCGCTGCTCGCTCGCCGTCTCGGGTGACGGGTCTGCGGGTCGTTCGGCGAACGCGTAACTCGGCTGGTTCTGGGTGTCCTCGGTCATCTCGGAGCGGCGAATCCGCTCGAGCCGGTACTGCGGCGTTTCGAGGTAGGGGTTTGGTACCACGAGCACGCGCGCATCAGAGCGGCTTTCGATCACGTCGAGCTGATCGCGTTTTTCGTTCAGCAGAAGGCTCGCCACTTCCATCGGGACCTGGGCGACGACCTGGCCGGTGTTGTCCTTCATTGCCTCGTCTTCGATCAAACGAAGAATCGACAGGGAGAGGGATCCCACCGTGCGAATTGCCCCCTGGCCAGAGCAGCGCGGGCAGACTTCCTGAAAGCTGTCGCCCAGCGACGGACGCAGCCGTTGGCGAGACATCTCGAGCAGCCCGAAACGCGAAATCCGGCCGACCTGCACACGCGCTCGGTCAACCTTCAGCGCCTCGCGGAGTCGGTTCTCGACCGCTTTCTGGTTGCGGTTGGCCGACATGTCGATGAAATCGATCACCAGCAGCCCGCCCAGATCCCGCAGACGCAACTGCCGTGCGAGTTCGGACGCAGCTTCGAGGTTGGTGTTGGTCGCGGTTTCCTCGATGTCGGCGCCTTTGGTCGCACGGGCCGAGTTGACATCGACGGAGACCAGCGCCTCGGTGTGGTCGATGACGATTGCACCACCGGAGGGCAGGGTCACTTCGCGTTGAAACGCCGACTCGATCTGCTGCTCGATCTGGTAACGCGTGAAGAGCGGTGTGCTGTCTTCGTAGAGCTTCAGTTTGCGTGCGTTGTGCGGCATGCAGACTTCGACAAAGCCCTTGGCTTCCTGATAGAGCTCGGGCTGGTCGATCAGGATCTCGCCGATGTCACTGTGAAAGTAGTCGCGCAGCGCGCGCACGATCACGTTGCTCTCCTGGTAGACCAGGAACGGCGCCGCTCGGGATTCGGCGGCCGCCTGAATCGAGTGCCAGACCTCGGCCTGGTAGTCGAGGTCCCACTGCATTTCCTCGAGCGAGCGGCCGACACCGGCGGTGCGTGCAATCACACCCATGCCATCGGGCACCTCGACTTCGGCCATGACCTGGCGCAGTTCGTTTCGATCTTCGCCCTCGATGCGGCGGGAAACGCCGCCCGCCCGCGCGTTGTTGGGCATGAGCACGAGGAAGCGGCCCGCGAGGCTGATGTAGGTGGTCAGGGCGGCTCCCTTGGTGCCGCGCTCTTCCTTTTCGATCTGGACCAGGATCTCCTGGCCTTCCTTCAGGCCGTCCTTGACCGAGGGTTTGCCGCCGTCGCCCGCGTCGCTGAGGTAGCTGCGGGCGACTTCCTTGAACGGCAGGAAGCCGTGTCGTTCGGCGCCGTAGTCGACAAACACCGCCTCGAGGCTCTGCTCGATGCGGGTGACTTTGC
Organism: Pseudomonadota bacterium; assembly: GCA_039196715.1. NCBI lineage: Bacteria > Pseudomonadati > Pseudomonadota > Pseudomonadota bacterium. The sequence continues at coordinate 26,132 of JBCCUP010000005.1, read as the reverse complement.
CTTTGTAGATGTTGGACTTCTGTTGCTCTCGGTCTCCGTGTTCAATGTCCAGGTCTTCGAGGCGCTGGCCATCGACCACTGCGACGCGCAACTCTTCGCCGTGCGTCGCGTTGATCAGCATTCGTTTCATTTGAAAGATCCAGGGTTGCCCGCACGGGGCAGCGCTGCACGCCGGGTTCTCGGTTGCGCCCTCGCGCAACGGACGCGCGGCCGTCGTCAACAGCAGGGGCTGTGACGGGCGTCTGACGCGACCATTCGGCGTACGGTGTCATGCAGTATCCGGTGCGGGTAGTGTGATGTCTGTCCACCGACGCCCCGTGGCGCCGGTGTGATCCGCTTTTCGTGTGCGCAGCGACTCGAGCGGAGGCGCTGCGGCAAGTGCTTCCATGGTGGCAGGCGAACCGCCTGCGCATGCTGCCGCGAACCCGTTGGCCGACACCGTGTCGGCCCGCTGGAAGCGGCCAGACCCACCGGGTCTGTATTGAAAGTAGGCTATGGGCGTTCGAGTTGCCGGTTCGGCGTGCGACGCGCCCGAGTGCGTGCCGGGGCACAGCGTCAGCATCTGGCGGCCTGTCCAGCCGGGGTGCTGACGTGATAATCACTGCGGTTAGCCAGTAGAATGGTACACCACTCCTCTTTAATAGCCAATCAGTGGCGCACCCGAATGGGTAACACACGATCCGTACCAGACTCGCAGCGCACCCCGGTGCGGCGGGTCACCGTTGACGCCGGCCGCGCGGGACAGCGGCTGGACAACTTTCTGCTGCACGCCTTTGCCGGCGTCCCGCGCAGCGTCATCTACCGCTTGTGTCGCACCGGTGAAGTGCGTGTCAACGGTGGACGTGCCAAGCCGGCGACGCGGTTGAGCGAGGGTGACGAGGTGCGGTTGCCGCCGGTGCGGATCAGCCCGAGCGGCGAACGGCGGGTGCCGGACGCCCTCGTGCACCGGCTCGAGCAGGCTATCGTGTTCGAGGACGATGACCTGATCGTGCTCAACAAGCCCGCCGGTGTCGCCGTTCACAGCGGCACTGGTGTCGCCTTCGGTGTGATTGACGCACTGCGGCAGGCCCGGGACGACGCGGCGCGGCAACTCGACCTGGTCCACCGGCTCGACCGCGACACGAGCGGGTGCCTGTTGCTCGCCAAACACCCGATGGCCAACCGCGAGCTCAAGCAGTTGCTCGCCTCACGCGCGGTGGAGAAACGGTACACCGCGCTGGTGCTCGGCCGCTGGCCGCGAGACGTGCGCCGCATCGAAAAGGCGTTGTTGAAAAACCGGCAGCGGGGCGGCGAGCGCGTCAGCGCGGTGGACGAGGCCGGTCGCGATGCCGTGACCCACGTGACGCGGGTGGACGCAGGTACGCGATGCACGCGGCTCGAATTGCGCATTGAAACCGGGCGCACCCACCAGATCCGCGTCCACACGGCGGGCGTGGGGCACCCGATCGTCGGCGACACGAAGTACGGCGACCATCGGGCCAACCGCCAATTTGCTGGCGCGGGGTGCCGCGGGATGCATCTGCACAGCACGCTGTTGGCCTTTTGCTGGCGCGGAGAGCGTCGATTCGAGGTGGCCGCGCCAGCCGACTGGGCGGACGCGCTGAAACTCTGAGGCCGTGGCACGGTCCGTGTTGTGATTCCTGTCTCCTCGCCGACGAACACTGCCTGTCACCATGGACCAAAGCACCAGCACTCGCACCTCCAGTTGGGAACGACGCACGATCGAACGGCTGGCCACGGCCGGCCTGGTTGAACAACGGCGCGCGCGACGGTGGAGCATCTTTTTCCGGTTCCTGTTGGTCGCCTACATAGCGTTCGTCACGGCGATGTCCTTCCGCGGCCAGTTCGAGGCCTGGCGCGCGGGTGGTGCCGAGCAGCACACAGCCCTGATTGACCTGTCCGGCACCATTCAGTCGGATGGCCTGTCGCTTGCGTCAGTGCGCGGGGCGCTGGTTGCGGCGTTTGAAGACGAAGCCACGGCAGGCGTCGTGTTGCGCCTGAACAGCCCGGGCGGCAGCCCGGTGCAGTCTTCGCTGATCTACGACGAGATTCGGCGGCTTCGTGCTGAACACCCGGACACCCCTGTGATCGCTGTCGTTCACGACGTGGCGGCGTCGGGCGGGTATTTCATTGCGTCGGCAGCCGATGACATCTTCGTCAATCCGTCCAGCCTGGTCGGCTCGATCGGGGTGGTGAGCAACGGTTTTGGCTTCACAGGCACGATGGAGAAACTCGGCGTCGAGCGTCGGCTGATCACGTCCGGCGAGAGCAAGGCCATGCTCGATCCCTTCTCGCCGGTCAACGAGGACGACGTGGCGCACATGCGGGTGCTGATGGCGCAAATACACGAGCAGTTCAAGACGGCTGTCCGCGACGGCCGGGGCGACCGGCTGGCCGACGAACCCAGTCTGTTCAGTGGCACCTTCTGGACCGGTGAGCAAGCCGTGGCACTCGGCCTGGCCGACGGCTTCGGCGACGAGTACCACGTCGCGCGCGACGTGGTCGGCGTGGATTCGGTCGTGAACTTCACCGCGCAACCCGACCTCATCGAACGGGTTACCGGGGCACTTGGCGCGGCGATCGGAGAAGGTTTCTTCACCGCGCTGTCGACACGCGACGCCGTGTCACTGCGGTGAGTTGCATGGCGAACCCGGTGTGTTGACGGTACACAGCCGCAGTCACCTGGCAGACGAGGCGGCCACCTTGCACTTCGGCGAAAGGCTCGGTCGAGAACTCACCAGCGCCGCAACGGTCTACCTCGAGGGCGACCTCGGCGCGGGCAAGACCACCCTCACGCGTGGCGTACTACAGGCGCTTGGCTACACCGGGTCGGTGCGCAGCCCGACCTACACCCTGATCGAGTCATACACCTTGCCGGGCGGCACGGTGCACCACCTTGATCTCTACCGGCTGGGCAGCGCGGACGAGCTCTATGACCTCGGCATCGATGACCTTGCTGGCGAACCGTGTGTCTGGTTGATCGAGTGGCCTGCGCTCGCTGCCGGGGTGTTGCCCCCGTGGACCCACCGGCTGGTATTGAGTGTCTCAGGCACCGGACGCGACGTGGATTTGGCGCGGCGCACATCCGATTCGACCGCTGACTGACGTCGAACGCGCGATGCGCGCGCGGTGGCTGGTACAAAACGCGATCGAATTCATCGGCTTAGCGAGCTGACCAACGCCAGTGGTCGTTCGCGTGTGCCTGTGCCCGGGTGCCGAAGGCGGTGTTGGCTGCTTGCGAAATCCCGTTTTCGGTCTTTACTTGATCTCACGCAATGGGGCCGGGTTGGCCGGGCACGGCGGTGCGCCTCGGGCGTCCGACGGGTGTGCTCGCCAAGAGCGGTTCCCGCGTTCAGGTCAACGTGAGCGGGCAGTGTGGGTGTGAACGTCAAGGTGACAGCGGGACAGGGACAGGCGGTTGCCTGGGTGCTTGTGGCCGGCGTGGTGCTCGCCTGTGGCGCCCTGTTGTGGCCCCGGGTGTCAGAAGCCGACGCCGCGGCGCGTCTGGTCGGGTTGCGCTTCAAGGCCTACGACACGCACACGCGCGTTGTCCTCGACCTCGACCGCGCAGTGCGCCAGAAAAACTTCAGCCTGAGTTCGCCGCACCGGGTCGTGGTCGACCTGCCCGACACCGATATCGCGCGGGCACTGTCGAGCTCGTTCGGCAACGATCCGCTGTTGAAGTCGCTGCGCAGCGGTGTGCGCGACACCGGCGAACTTCGACTGGTGATCGAAACCCACGCCGCAGCCGAGGCGAAAACCACGTACCTCAAACCGGGCAACGGCAAGCACCACCGCATCGTGCTCGACATCGCACCGGTTGGCGGCGCTGACGCGCTGGCGCTCGCGACCGGCCGCATGGTGACCCGACCGGCCCGGGCAACGACACGCGTGGACGAGCCAGACGAGGTCATCACGCCGCGTCTGGAAGACATCGTCGTGGCGATCGACGCCGGCCACGGCGGCAACGACCCCGGTGCGGTGGGCAGCGGTAACACGTTCGAGAAGGACGTCGTGCTGTCGATTGCGAAACGGCTGCACCGGATGCTCAGCCGCGTCAGCGGCATCAAACCCGTGCTGATCCGTGACCAGGACGAGTACGTGTCGCTCAAGGAGCGCGTCCGGCGAACACGCGACAGCCAGGCGGACTTGTTGATCTCACTGCACGCGGACGCGTTCGAACAGCAGAGTGCATCGGGATCGTCCGTGTACGTGCTTTCAGATCGAGGTGCTGACGTCGCGGCCCGGCGGTTCCTTGCCAGCAAGGGCGATAACCTTGGCGGCTTGCACCTGTCCGAGCAGAGCGCGGCGTTGGCGCGCATTCTCGTCGACCTGTCGCAGAGTGCGAGTCGCGAGACCAGCGTAGGCGTGGGCGAGCAGATGCTCTCGCGCATTGCCAAGGTCAACAAGCTGCACAAGAAAACGGTTGAGCGGGCCGGCTTCGTCGTGCTCAAGGCACCTGACGTCCCCAGCGTACTGGTCGAGCTGGGCTTCATTTCGAACCCGAAGGAAGAGCGGCGCTTGCGCACCACGAGCTACCAGGAGCGCTTGGCCGCGGCGATCGGCAACGGTGTGGTCGACCACTTCAAGGCCAACCCCCCCTTTGGCACGGCCTTCTACCGCCGGTACCGTCTGGACGTCGCCTCCAACTGAGTGAGCTCGCCCCGGTGCGGGGCCGTGGCGTGGCACAATGCTGGCCATGACCATAGAGCAGCTCCCCGACGCGCTGGTCAACCAGATTGCCGCGGGCGAGGTGGTTGAACGGCCGGCGTCGATCGTCAAGGAACTCGTTGAAAACGCGCTCGATGCCGGCGCGAGCCGTGTGCTCGTCGAGATCGAGCAGGGTGGTGTGCGGCGCGTCCGTGTGCGCGACAACGGCATCGGCATCGTGCGGGACGAACTGGCACTCGCGCTCACGCGCCACGCGACGAGCAAGATCCGCAGCAGTGACGACCTGATGCGCGTGGCCTCGATGGGGTTTCGCGGCGAGGCCTTGCCGAGCATCGCTTCGGTGTCGCGGTTGCGGCTGACGTCGAGGGCGCGTGGCGTCGACACCGCTTGGACCGTTGAGTGTGATCTCGATGGGACGCCGAGTGAACCGAAACCCGCTGCGCACGACGAGGGCACGACCGTCGAGGTTGCTGACCTCTTTTTCAACCTGCCGGCCCGGCGGAAGTTCCTGCGCGCAGAGCGCACGGAGTTCGATCACGTGCAGCAGGTGGTACGGCGCCTCGCACTGGTGCGACCCGATGTTGCATTCGATCTGGTGCACAACCGCAAGTCGGTCCAGCGTTGGTCTGACGTACCCGACGGGCTCGCCGCCGTGCGCATGCGGGAGGTGCTGGGGCCGGCGTTCGCCGACAATGCGTTTCACGTGTCGCACGATCTCGATGGCATCCGGTTGTCAGGGTGGATTGCACAGCCCACATTTTCGCGAAGCCAGGCAGACTTGCAGTATTTCTACGTGAACGGTCGACTGGTGCGCGACCGCCTGGTCAGCGCAGCGGTCAAGCGTGCGTACAGCGACGTGCTCTACCACGGCCGTCACCCGGCCTACGCGTTGTTTCTCGAACTGGACGCCGAGCGTGTCGACGTCAACGTGCACCCGGCGAAATCCGAGGTGCGGTTCCGCGATACGCGGCGGGTATTCGACGCCATTCACCGCGCGCTGACCCGGGCACTGTCGGCGCTTCGGCCGGGTGATGGCGACGTCGTGGAGGCCCCGGGCTCGCCAGCGGCCATGCTAAGCGCGGTTGCCCCGGACAGAGCCGACGCCGAGACGACGGCGCCGCTGCAATCGAGCTTCGGGCTCGCGACGGTGGCAGCACGCCGACCCGCTGTGGCGGACCAGCGGGCGGCCTACGCGTCGCTGTTGCGCGCGACTGACACCGGTGCTGACCACCACGCGGACGCGTTGCCACCCCTCGGGTTGGCGCTCGCCCAGATTCACGGCATTTACATCCTCGCCGAAACCGCTGACGGCGTGATTCTCGTCGACATGCACGCTGCGCACGAGCGCGTGACCTACGAACGGCTCAAGCAGCAGTACGCGGCCCAGGGGGTGCGCAGTCAACCGCTGCTGGTGCCGGTGGTGGTGGCGGTGAGCGAGGCCGAAGCGGACGTTGCCGAGTCGGTCGCACCGACCTTGTCGGCCGTCGGACTCGGTGTCGACCGCACCGGACCGCAGCAGCTGACCGTGCGCGAGGTGCCGGTGCTGCTGCGGCGTTCGCCGACGGAGCAGATGGTGCGCGACGTGCTCAGCGACATCGTCGAGACCGGCGACAGTGACCGCGTGGCGCGAGACAGCGATCGCGTCCTCAGCACCATGGCCTGCCACGGGTCCGTGCGCGCCAACCGACACCTCACGCGCGATGAAATGAACGCGCTCTTGCGCGACATGGAAACCACGCCCAACAGTGGCCAGTGCAACCACGGTCGACCCACCTGGGTGCGACTCGGTGTGTCCGACCTCGACCATCTGTTCCTGCGCGGTCAATGACTGCGGCAACCCGCTGGCCCGTGATCTGTCTCTACGGGCCCACGGCGTCCGGCAAGACCGAGTTGGCCTTGCAATGCGCGGAGGCCTTCGGGTGCGCGATCGTGAGCGTGGACTCGGCCCTTGTCTACCGCGGGTTGGACATCGGCACCGCCAAGCCGGACGCCGCGACGCTCGGGCGCTACCCGCACGCGTTGGTCAATGTGGTCGAGCCCTGGGAGCGCTATTCGGCGGCGGACTTCTGTCGCGACGCCGGACAGGCCATCCGCGAGGCGCACGCTGCGGGCCGCGTGCCGCTGCTGGTCGGTGGCACAATGCTGTATTTCAAAGCGCTGCTCGAGGGCCTGAATGTGTTGCCGGCATCGGATCCGGCGGTGCGGACGGCCTTGCAGCGTACGCTCGCCGAGGCGGGCCTGGCGCCACTGCGGGCCGAGCTTGCCCGCGTCGACCCCGAGCTGCACGCGCGACTGAGCGAGAACGACACGCAGCGCACTCTGCGCGGCCTCGAGGTGTGGCGCATGACCGGGCGGCCGCTGAGTGCGTGGCAGGCCGAGCCCAGCGCGCCATCGCTGCCTTTGCGCGCCTTGCAACTGGCGCTCTGGCCCGAGCCGCGGACGACCTTGCACCGGCACATCGAAAGCCGCTTCGATGCCATGCTCGAGCAGGGTTTTCTCGACGAGGTCGAGCAGCTCAGACGCAACCCCCGCATGCACGCCGACTTGCCGTCCATGCGCAGTGTTGGGTACCGTCAGGCGTGGCAGTACCTCGACGGTGCGTACGATTTCGATCGGTTCCGTGCGCACGCTGTCGCGGCCACACGCCAGCTGGCCAAGCGGCAATTCACCTGGCTTCGCAGCCTGCCAACCGCACCCCGACACAACCCGTACCACGCTGCCGATGGCACTCACCCCTTTCTGCAGCGGATCGCAACCTGGCTGGAGGCCCTACGTGACTGACTTTCCGACTCTCGACCAACGCATCGGCGACACGCGATTGGTGGCTTTGCAACGGCTCAATCGGGGTGAGAACGGCAACCGGGTACTGGCCAAGCTCGAAGGCGACAACCCGGCGGGTTCGGTCAAAGACAGGCCGGCACTGAACATGATCCGTCGGGCTGCCGAGCGCGGTGAAATCCGCCCCGGTGATCGGCTGATCGAGGCGACCAGCGGCAACACCGGCATCGCTCTGGCGATGGCGGCCACCATCCTCGGGTACCGCATGGTCTTGATCATGCCCGACAACCTGTCGCTCGAGCGGCGGCAGCTGATGAAAGCCTATGGCGCCGAGCTGATTCTGGTCACGCAGGCGGAGGGCATGGAGGGAGCGCGCGACATGGCCTTGGCTATGGAGTCGCGCGGAGAGGGCAAGGTCCTCAATCAATTTGCCAACCCCGACAACCCGGATGCGCACTACCGCACGACGGGACCGGAGATCTGGGGAGCCACCGGCGGTGAGATCACCCACATGGTCTGCACCATGGGCACCACGGGCACCATCATGGGCCTGTCGCGCTACCTCAAGGAACAGAATCCCGCGGTGCAGCTGATCGGTGTGCAGCCGGCCGACGGCGCGCAGATTCCGGGCATCCGTGCCTGGCCCGAAGCGTACCTGCCGGCCTTTTTCGAACGTGAACGCGTCGACCGGATCATCGACGTGACACAGGACGCAGCCGAGACAATGTCGCGGCGCCTGGCGACAGAAGAGGGTATCTTTGCCGGCATATCATCCGGCGGTGCAATGCACGTGGCGATCAGTCTGTGTGACGAGCTGCGCGACGCCACCGTGGTGTCGATCGTGTGCGACCGGGGCGACCGCTACCTGTCGACGGGTGTGTTCCCCGGCTGAGGACACGCGACGGGTCGACGCGCCGCGCTGTCGAACTCAGCTTGCAGCCTTGAACTCGAATCGGATTTCCGTGCCGGCCACGCGCAGCGCGTCACCGTGGCTCAACTTCACCGGCATGTCGTCCAGCACGCGCTCGTTGACCGTGGCCTTGTCGTTGCACTGCAGCGTCTCGACGTGCAACGCGTAGTACCCATCGGCCTGACGGTTGATGGCGACGACCTGGACACCGGGTCGACCGACCGTCGTGACCGCCTTGACGATATCAATCGTGCTGCCGGCCTTGATGCCCGAGTTGATCGTGATCTGAGCGCGTCCGCTGGTCGCAACCGACCCGACCGAGTTGTCACCCGCACTGTCGTGCATGGGCGGTTGGTCTTCGAGCTCGTCCTCGCCGCCGCTCAGTGCCGGCAGCGCAACGGGCTGCGTGCGCGCCTCGCGCAAGGACAGGCTGAATTTGCCGATCTTGAAGGCGCTGTTGGGCGTCAGTTCGGTCGGTTTGCTGATGCGTTCGCCGTCGATCCAGGTACCGTTGGTGCTGTCGCGGTCCACCAGCGTGAAACGGGCCCCATCGCTTTCGATCAACGCGTGCAATCCGCTGATTTCACGACCCGTCAGCTGAATGTCGTTTCCGCTGCGGCGGCCGATCTCCGTAATCGGCTTGTCGAGCGGAAACTCCTTCGCTTCACCTTCTTCGTTTGTCAGTATCAGTTTCATCATGGCTGTGATCTGTCCAACGGTGTTCAACTCAAGCGCCCGGTGTCGCTAAGCAGGCTTGCGCGGTCGTCGTGGTGGCGTCACAGGAGCCCAGCAGGTCTGTGCGACCAGCTCCCTTGCCGGCGGTTTGCCACGCACCTGATTGAAGGCTAGCATACGGGGCATTTCCTGCAGCTTTTCCAGCAAGTTGGCGAGTTATTTTCATGGAAAACCTGACTGCCAACCGCCTCGACTGGTCGCGCGACCAGCCGCTGCTGGCCCGCTGGTACGCGGCGCCGGTGGGCCGAGCGGTGCTGCGGCACACCCGTCAGCGGCTCGAGGAACAACTCCCCAAGGTCTTTGGCCACCGGGCGCTGCAGGTCGGCGCGCTCGGGCCCGACGGGCAGCTGCTCGACGACACGGCGACGTTGCGGCGCCTGGTGCTGGACCCGCGCGGCGCGGCCGTCGGCGCAGACGTGGTCGGCGACGCACAGCAGTTGCCCTTTGCCGACAATTCGCTCCACGTCGTCTACCTGCCGCACACCCTGGACTACTGCGATGTGCCGCATCAGGTGCTGCGTGAGGCAAACCGCGTGTTGACCGACGACGGTTTCCTGGTGCTCATGGGCTTCAACCTGTGGAGTGCCTGGGGTGCGCGGCGGGCGCTTTTCCAGTGGCGCAAGGGCATGCCGTGGCGCGGCCACTTCTTCAGTGCGAGCCGGGTTGTCGACTGGCTGTCGGTGCTGGATTTCAACGTGCTCGAACGCGTCGGCGTCGGGCCGGCCTCGGTTTACGGGACGCTGCCGGCGGGCAGCCGGGTGCGCCGCGGCGTGCGTGCGCTGCGCGAGCTCGGTGCGCCGGTCTACGTCCTGCTGGCCCGCAAGCAATCCATCCCGCTCAACCCGGCGCACCTGGAGCGTGCTCGCCAGCGTGGGCGCAAGGCCGTCGTCGCCGGCGCCTTTGCACATCACTCGAGCGATCGCAGCGCACGCAGTCAGGACCCGACAGCCTGAGCGACTGCGTGCCCGGGAAGGCGGGCGCGCGAGCCGCCGGTCGCCGTGTCAGCCGTCTGCGGTATCATTGACACACATTGAGTTCATGTGAGTGCCTGACTTGCCATGTCAGATTCGGTAGAAATCTTCACGGACGGCGCCTGCCGCGGCAACCCGGGGCCCGGCGGGTGGGGCGCCGTGCTGCGGTCCGCAGGCCAGGAGCGGGAGTTGTACGGTGGCGAAGCGCAGACCACCAACAACCGAATGGAGCTGACTGCGGCCATCAACGCGCTCACGACGCTGACTCGGCCCTGCGACGTGGTGCTGACCACGGATTCCCAGTATGTGCGCAAAGGCATCACCGAGTGGCTCGGCGGCTGGAAACGCAACGGCTGGCGCACAGCCGCACGAAAACCGGTCAAGAACGCCGAGTTGTGGCAAGCGCTCGACGAGGCGGCGTCACGCCACACGGTCGACTGGCGCTGGGTCAAGGGCCACGCCGGGCACCCGGAGAACGAGCGCGCCGACGCGTTGGCGAACCGCGGCATCGACGAACTCTAGAGGGCGGGCATGCGACAGATCGTACTGGACACCGAGACGACCGGCATCGACCCCGGCCTCGGACACCGGGTCATCGAGATCGGCGGCGTTGAAGTCGTCAACAGGCGGTTGACCGGGCGACACTTTCACGCGTACCTCAAGCCCGATCGCGAGGTGGATGCCGGTGCGCTCGCCGTGCACGGCATCACCGACGCCTTTCTGGCCGACAAGCCGCGCTTCGACGCGGTGGTCGATGCCTTTCTGGCGTTTGTCGACGGCGCCGAGCTCGTGATTCACAACGCACCGTTCGATGTTGGCTTCCTCAATGCCGAGCTCGCGCGACTGGATCGACCGGACATCTCGGCACACTGTACCGTGCTCGACACCCTGGCATTGGCGCGACGCATGTACCCGGGCCAGCGCAACAGCCTCGATGCCTTGTGCAAGCGGCTCGATGTCGACAATTCCGGCCGCGAGTTGCACGGCGCCTTGCTCGACTCGGAAATCCTGGCAGACGTCTACCTGCTGATGACCGGCGGCCAGACCGCACTCGACCTCGCCAGCGAGGTCGCCGGCACCCATGGCGCCGTGCAGGTTCGTGTGGAGACGGCGGGCCTCAATGCCATCCCGCGCGCGAGCGACGTCGAACGCACTGCGCACGCGGCATACCTCGAGATGATTGAAAGGGAGTCCGGCGGACCCGCGCGTTGGCACGCCCTGATGCCCTGAACGGGTGGGTTCAACCGCGGCGCAACGCGCGCTGGCGGTCGCGCTGCCAGTCGCGCTCCTTCTCTGTTGCACGCTTGTCGTGCGTTTTCTTGCCCTTGCCCAATCCGATCTCGAGCTTGACCCGGCCGCGTTTCCAATAGAGCGCCATCGGGACGAGGGTGTAGCCCTTGCGCTCAACCGAACCGATAAGCGCATCCAGTTCACGGCGATGCAACAGCAACTTCCGTGACCGCATCGGTGAGGTGTCGACGTGCGTCGACGCCGAGGCCATCGGTGAGATGTGGCAGCCGATCAGATAGGCTTCGCCTGCGCGGACGAACACATAGCTCTCGTTCAACTGGACCTTGCCCGCGCGCAGGCTTTTCACTTCCCAGCCGAGCAGCGACAAGCCCGCTTCGTAGCGCGTTTCGATGTGGAAGTCGAACTTCGCCTTGCGGTTCAGCGCGATGGTCGCGCCACCGTGTCCGGCTGGCTTCTTTTTCTTGGCCATAGCCAGACAAGTATACCGTAGGCCCGGATGCCGAGCTCGAAGGGCTCCGACAGCAACGCCCAGCTGCATGCGCCATACTAGGCAGATGCCTCCCGCCAACCCGTGCCAGCTGCGTCCCCATGCAACGATTCACTGAACGCACTCGCGTGCCCTTCACTGCCGAGCAGATGTACCGCCTGGTGGCCGAGGTCGAACACTACAGCACGTTCCTGCCGTGGTGCCGTGCATCCCGACTGATCGAGCGCAGTGACACCGCACAAGTCGCCGAAATCACGGTCAGCAAGGGCCCGCTCAGACAGCGCTTCACCACGCGCAACCAACTCCAGCCCGTCGAGCGTCTGGGCATCGAGCTGGTTGAGGGGCCGTTCAAGTCACTGCAGGGTGAGTGGCGCTTCGCGTCCCGTGATGCGGGCTGCGAGGTCACTCTGGCGCTTGCGTTCGAATTCAGCAGCCGCTTGCTCGACATGACGGCGGGGCCCGTCTTCAAGGAGGTCAATCGCGCGATGGTGGACGCCTTCGTGCGCCGTGCGAAGCAACTCTACGCCTGATGCCCCGGCAGCCGACCTGGGCAGTCGAGTGCGTTCAGTCGAAGTCGCGCCGTGTGTCGCGTCGGAAGGCGCTCTGCGCGCGCTCCGGGGCATAGCGGTTGTCGATCGAGAGCAGCGTGCCCTCGCTGTCGAAGGCGAGCGCAAGCAGGTGGTTGATGCCAGGCTCGAGCAACTCACCGCTGTTGTATATGTACAACCAGGTGTTGGGCTGAACCAGGTTGGACAACGCGGGATCGCCAACCAGGAAGCGCACCTGGTCCTGCGTCATGCCCACCTGCAGCTGCGCGCGCTGCTCGAGGTCGATGAGGTTGCCCTGCTGCATAGGGTGGCGGTGGGCACTGGGCAACAAGGCGGTCGTGCACGCCTGCAGCGTGAACACACACCACGCGGCCATCGCCATTGCTCTCACGGCCATCGGATCTCCAAGGGTTGCGGGCAGTCTCGACTGACGCGGAGTGTAGTCCAGGCGCACCTGTCCGACACGGGCGTTGCAGCGGCTGGCACGTCAGGCCTCACCGAGCATCTCGCGGGCGTGGGACCGCACCTTTGACGTCAACTTGACCCCGCCGAGCATGCGCGCGATTTCGTCCACGCGGGCCTTGCCCTTGAGCGCCGTCGGGGCGGTGTGGGTTTCGCCATCAACCACGGTTTTTCGAACGGCGATGTGGTGATGTGCCTGACTTGCAACCTGGGGCAGGTGCGTCACGCACATCACCTGACAGCGCTCGCCCAGCTCGCGAAGCTGCTTGCCGACGATCTCCGCGGTGCCACCGCCGATGCCGGCGTCGACCTCGTCGAACACCAACGAGGGCACGGCGGCGTAGCGTGACGCGATCAACTGGATCGCGAGGCTGATGCGTGAGAGTTCGCCGCCCGAGGCGACTTTTGCCAAGGGCTTGGGCCGTTGGCCCGGATTTGCACTCACCCGCAGTTCGATGCGGTCGATGCCGTGCGCGGTGGCGTGCTCCGGGTCCTCGCTGACCTCGACCCTGAACTGCCCACCGCCCATGCCGAGGGTCTGTAATTCGGCTGTCACGTCGCTGGAGAGCGCCTTCGCAGCTGTGCGACGCGCACGGCTCACGCGTCGGGCGCACGCGAGAAAACGGCTGTGTGCGTCCGCTGCCGCGGCCTCGAGGGTTGCCGGGTCGGACACGGCTGCCTCAAGCGCTGCGCGCTCGGTCTCGAACTGGGCTCGCACTGCGGGCAAATCGCGCGCCTCGACCCGGTGTTTGCGCGCGAGGCCGTGCACGATGGCGATCTCGGCGTCTACCTCGGCGAGGCGCGATGGGTCGAGGTCGAGCCCGGACACGTAGCCGCGCGCCAGGCTTGCAGCTTCGTCGAGATTGATCAACGCATCACCGACGAGTTGGGTCAGTGGCGCCAGTGCAGCGTCGGTGTCGGCGAGGCTCTCGGCAACTCGGAGGGCGCGACTGAGGCGCTCGTGCGCCGAGCCGTCGTCGTCGAAGGTGTCGCTGATCAGCGCGTTGATCGAGGCGATCAGCTGTTCCGCGTTGCTCAAGCGACGGTGTTCCGTGAACAGGGCGTCGATGCCGTCGGCATCGAGTTGCACGGCCTGCAGTTCGCGCAACTGGAACTGCAAGAGGTCGAGTCGGTCGGTGCGCTCGTTGCGCTGGCCCTCGGCGTCGCGCACCGCCGACAGGGCAAGACGCCAGTCGGCGTGCAAGCTCGCCAGGGCATCCAGCTCGGCGTCAACGCCAGCGCGTGCATCGACAATCTGGCGTTGTCGATCGGTGTCGGACAGGTGCTGGTGCTCGTGCTGACCGTGGATGTGAACCAGCATCTCGCCGAGCTCGCGCAGGGCCTGTGAGGACACACTTCGGCCGTTGACGTATGCCCGCGAGCGGCCGTCGCGCCGCACGACCCGTCGCAAGGTGCACACCCCGTCGTCGTCGAGGTCGTGCGCGGTGAGCCAGCGTGCAGCTTCGCTGTCGGCGGCGACACTGAAGCTCGCTTCGATCTCGGCGCGTGCCGCGCCGTCACGCACACTGTGGCGCTCTGCACGGTCACCGAGCACCAGCCCGATGGCGTCGAGCAGAATGGACTTGCCCGCGCCGGTCTCGCCCGTCAGGGCCGTCATGCCGTCGGCGAACGGCGTGCTGACGCTGTCGATGATGGCGAAGTCCTGGACGCGGAGGTAGTCGAGCATGGCAGGTGATCTGGCGAGTCAGCGCCAGTTGAGCTTCGCTCGCAGGATCTGGAAGTAGTCGTAGTCGCTCGGGTGCAGCAGCGTGAGGTGGCGCCGCTTGCGGCGCACGCGGACGATGTCATCGCGTTGCACGTGGTGGTAGAGCTGGCCGTCGCAGACCGCTTGTGCGTTGGGTGCGCCGTCATCACAGACGACGATTTCGATCGTGCAGTCTTCGGGCACCACGAGCGGGCGGCTGCTCAAGGTGTGGGGGCAGATCGGTTGCAGGATGATGCCTTGCAACTGCGGGTTCACGATGGGGCCGCCGTTAGAGAGCGCATACGCCGTCGAGCCCGAGGGCGTGCTGACGATGATCCCGTCGGCGCGCTGGTGGTTGACGAAAGACCCGTCGATGTACACCTCGAAATCGACGATCCGCAACATCTGGGTGTTGCGGATCACAACGTCGTTGAAGGCCGAATCGGTGTAGAGCACTTCGCCGTCGCGTTCGACGTCCATGCGCAACATCAGCCGCTCGTCGGGGACGTAGTCGCCGTCGAGGATGGCCGCGAGTTGCAACAGCTTTTCATCGGGGTGGACATCGGTCAAAAAGCCGAGCCGCCCGCGGTTCACACCGACCAGTGGCACCCCCGAATCGACGAGTTCACGGGCCGTGGACAAAAGCGTGCCGTCGCCGCCGACCACGATCGCGAGGTCGGCACGCGCGCCGATGTCGTCGAAGCCCAGGGTCTCGACGCCTGACACCATGCCGCTCGTGCTGTGTTCGAACAGCGCGGTGCAGCCTTTGCGTGTGAGCAACCCGTGAATGTCGTGGAGGGTGTCGGCGACCGAGTGATCCTGCTGCCGCACCACCAGCCCCACGTGAGAGAAAGCGGTCATTTTTCTACCGTACCACGCCGTGTCAATCGCGTGCCATCTCGACCAATTGGTAGACCAGATCGAGTGCTTGCCGGGGCGTCAGGGCGTCTGGATCGACCTCGCCGAGCCGACTCTGCAGTGGCCCTTCGCCCAACGCACTGAACAATCCGAGTTGGTGTTGCGCGTCCTCGGCCGCCGCAGGTGACGTGTTGGCGGTGCTGCTCTGGCCCGGTGATTCGAGTTCGCGCAGCTTGGCTGCAGCCACGTTGACGACCGGGGCCGGCAGACCGGCAAGCTTGGCGACCTGAAGGCCGTAGCTGCGGTTGGCCGGGCCGGATTTGACGCGGTGCATGAAGACGATTTCGCCGCGGTGCTCACTCGCGTCCAGGTGCACGTTCTCGACGCCGGGCTCGGCATCAGCCAGCGCGGTCAGCTCGAAGTAGTGGGTGGCAAAGAGGGTCAGTGCCCGGTTGTGCCTGGCCAGACGTTCGGCGCAGGCCCAGGCGAGTGCGAGACCGTCGTACGTGCTGGTGCCGCGACCGATCTCGTCCATCAGCACCAGGCTGTTCTCGTTGGCGTTGTGCAGGATGTTGGCCGCTTCGGTCATCTCGACCATGAACGTGGACCGGCCCGATGCCAGGTCGTCGGACGCGCCGATGCGGGTGAAGATGCGGTCGAGGGGGCCAATGACGGCGCGGTCCGCGGGCACGTAGCTGCCGACATGCGCGAGCAGCGTGATCAGGGCCGTCTGGCGCATGTAGGTGGACTTGCCGCCCATGTTCGGCCCCGTGATCAGCACCATGCGCCGTTCCGCCGTGAAGACCAGGTCGTTGGCGACAAAGGGGGTGTCGAGCAGGGGTTCGACCACCGGGTGGCGGCCGGCATCAATCGCGAGGCCCGGGTTGTCGACAAAGTGGGGTCGGCTCCACTGCAGTGCCGTGGCGCGCTCGGCGAGCGTGCCGAGCACGTCCAGTTCGGCGAGCGCCGCGGCGAAGGCTTGTAGCGGCGCGAGGCGGGCCACCAGCGTGTCGATCAGCGCGTCGTAGAGGCGTCGCTCGCGCGCCAGCGCGCGGTCCTTGGCGGACAGAACCTTGTCCTCCCAGGCCTTGAGCTCCTCGGTGATGTACCGCTCGGCGTTCTTCAGGGTCTGGCGGCGCGTGTAGTGAGTCGGCACAGCCGCGGCCTGACTGCGGGGGAGTTCGATGAAGTACCCGTGCACCCGGTTGTAACCGACCTTGAGGTTGGCCAGGCCGGTTTCGGCCTTTTCACGCGCCTCGAGCGCGTCGAGGTAGCCGCTCGAATCGGTCTGCAGCTGACGCAGCGTGTCCAGTTCGTCGTCGTAGCCCTCCGCGATGACACCGCCGTCGCGGGCCAACACCGGTGGGTCGGCTATGACAGCGCGCTGCAGCAGATCGAGCGTGTCGGCATGGTCGCCGAGCTGCGACACGGTGGCTGCGAGCGCGTTGAGCAGTCCGGCTGTCGACAACGCCTGGTGCAAGTCCGGACCACGTGCGAGGCTGTCGCGCAACCCGGTGAGGTCGCGCGGTCGCGCACTGCGCAGGGCGATACGGGCGCAGATGCGCTCGACGTCCGCGCTGCCACGCAAGTGCTCGCGGACCGTGTGGCAGCCGTCGCTCGCTATCACGGCATCCAGCGCGGTCAGCCGCGCCTCGAGCGCGTTGCCCTGGCGAAGTGGTCGGTTGAGCCGGCGCGCAAGCAGCCTTGCGCCGCCCGCCGTCACGGTGGTGTCCAGGGTCGCAAGCAGGGTGTTGTCGCGGGCGCCCGAGAGCGTTTGGTCGATCTCCAGGTTGCGTCGGCTTACGGCGTCGAGGATCAAGGTGTCGGCGCGCGACTCGACGGTCAGCCCCGTGAGGTGCGGCAGGGCTGCGCGCTGGGTGTCCTTGACGTATTGCAAGGCAGCCCCTGCCGCCCCGATGGCGAGCGACAGGGTGCTCGCACCGAAGCCGACCAGGTCGCGCGTGCCGAACAGCTGGCAGAGTTGCTCCTCGGCCGAAGCACGGTCGAAATGCCACACCGGGCGGGGCGTTGAAATCCCCGTTTGTGGCGCGGCCGGCCAGTCCTCGGGGTAGAGAATCTCGGCGGGTTGCAACCGGTCCAATTCGCTGGCGAGGGCGCCCTCACCGTCAACCTCGAGCAGAGCGAAGCGCCCGGCCGCGAGCTCGAGCGAGGCCAACCCGACGCGCTGGCCGTCGCGGACCAGTGCGACCAGCAGGGCCGAGCCCTGTTCGGGCAGCAGGGCTTCGTCTGTCACCGTGCCGGGTGTGAGGACGCGCACCACCTTGCGTTCGACCGGGCCCTTGGTGGTGGCCGGGTCGCCGATCTGTTCGCAGACAGCCACCGACTCGCCACGGCGGAGCAGCTTGGCGAGGTAGCTTTCGACAGCGTGCACCGGCACGCCGGCCATCGGAATGGGTTGCCCACCGGCGTGGCCGCGCTTGGTCAGGGTGATGCCGAGCAGCTCCGCAGCGCGCTTCGCGTCGTCGAAGAACAGCTCGTAGAAATCGCCCATACGGTAGAACAGCAGCGTGTCCGGGTGCTCGGCCTTGATGCGCAGGTACTGGCGCATCATCGGCGTTTGGTTGGCGTGGCTCATCGCTGCGATGATACCAGCCAATATCGGGCTGACTTGGGGCGGTGCCCCCGGGAGAACGTGACGTGAAGTGCGTGGACGAGGATGTTGCGCGGCTGGGACAGCAGCTCGTGCGACGCGGGCAGATGATGGCCACGGCAGAGTCGTGCACCGGCGGACTGATCGCCGCCCGATGCACCGACATCGCCGGCAGCTCGCGTTGGTTGGAACGCGGTTTCGTGACCTACAGCAACGCCGCGAAAACCGGTCTGCTCGGTGTCCCGCCGTCCGTGATCGAGGCGCACGGTGCCGTCAGCGAGGCGGTGGTGCGTGCGATGGTGGCCGGTGCCATCGCCCGCAGTCATGCGGCGGTGGCGGTGTCGGTCAGCGGTGTCGCCGGGCCAGACGGAGGCAGCGCAAGCAAGCCGGTCGGCACGGTCTGGGTCGGGTACCTGGTCACCGTGCCGGGTGGCTCGGCGGTGACCGTCGACACCGAATGCGTGCAGCTGCCGGGCGATCGGGCCGCGGTGCGTGCAGCCGCTGCGTCGGTCGCGATACACGGCCTGTTGGACCGAACCAGAAATACTGGATAAAAAATCAGTAAATTACTGGCGGATGCGTTAATATGTGTGGGAGAATTTGACGCATTCCAGCGCACCCCCAACCCCTGACCCCGGAGACCACCGTGGACGACAACCGCAAGAAAGCGCTCGCAGCCGCACTCGGCCAGATCGAAAAACAGTTTGGCAAGGGCGCGGTCATGCGCATGGGTGACGCGAACGTCGACAACCAGATCGAGGTGATTTCGACCGGCTCGCTCGCCATCGACGTCGCCCTCGGCATCGGCGGCTTGCCGAAGGGTCGCATCGTGGAAATCTACGGCCCGGAATCGTCGGGCAAAACCACCCTGACCTTGCAGGCCATCGCCGAATGCCAGAAGGCCGGTGGCACTGCCGCGTTCGTCGACGCCGAGCACGCGCTCGACCCGACCTACGCGCGCAAGCTTGGCGTGGACGTCGACGACCTGCTGATCTCGCAGCCCGACACCGGCGACCAGGCACTGGAGATCACCGACATGCTGGTGCGCTCGGGTGCAGTGGACCTCGTCGTGGTCGACTCGGTTGCTGCGCTGACACCGAAGGCCGAAATCGAAGGCGACATGGGCGACTCGCACGTCGGCTTGCACGCGCGCCTCATGTCGCAGGCACTGCGCAAGCTCACGGCCAACATCAAGCGTTCCAACACGCTCGTGATCTTCATCAACCAGATCCGCATGAAAATCGGTGTGATGTTCGGCAGCCCGGAAACCACGACGGGCGGCAACGCGCTCAAGTTCTACTCGTCCGTCCGGCTCGACATCCGCCGCATCGGCGCAATCAAGAAAGGCGACGAGGTCGTCGGCAACGAGACCCGTGTCAAAGTCGTCAAGAACAAGATGGCGCCGCCGTTTCGGCAGGCTGAATTCGAAATTCTCTACGGTGAAGGCAGCTCCCGTGAGGGCGAGCTCATCGACCTGGGGGTCAAGCAGGGCCTGCTCGACAAGGCCGGTGCGTGGTACAGCTACAACGGCGACCGCGTGGGTCAGGGCAAGGAAAACGTGCGGCAGTTCCTCAAGGACCACCCCGAGGTTGCGGACGAGCTCGACCGGGCCCTCAGGGCCAAGCTGTTGGTCACGGCCGAGCCGGAAGACCTCTCCGACGATGTTGACGATCTCGAGCCCGCTGAGTAACACGGGCTGCAAGGGAGCCAAGGCGGGTGGCGTCTCTGCCAGTGGCGACTGTGCGGTAACACGAGGCCTGTGGTCAGCGGCTGCGCGCGGGCACAGCAGCCGTGTTTGACGATGATGCCGACGGTGAAGGTGGGTTGACGCCGGCGGAGCGACGACAGGCGGTGTATGCGAACGCCTTGCGCCTGTTGGTGCGGCGAGAGCATTCGCGCTCGGAATTGGGACACAAGCTCGACAAACGCGGGTATCATGGCGGGGATATCGAAGCTGCGCTCGATCGCCTCGCCGACGAAGGGTATCTGAGTGACGCACGCTTTGCCGAGCTGTATGCCGAACAACGTGTTGCGAAGGGTTTTGGCCCCCTGAGGGTCAAGGCCGACCTCGTGTCCCGCGGCGTAGACAGCGGGCAAGCCCAGCACGCGGTTGACGCACTGGACGCGGACTGGTCCGGAGCGGCGCTCAACGTGCTCCTCGCGAAATGCGCGCCGTCAGACGGGTATGCCAAGCTGCGCCGTACCCTGGAACAACGGGGGTTCGCGGCCTCCGCGGCACGTGCGGCCATCGCCGAATTTCAGGGCGGGCAGCGCTAGACTTCTCGATGTCGTTATTTCGCGCCAACGTACGTTGGCGCGGCGCCCAGTCGAGTACACGAAACATGCTGACCACGTCGGACATCCGCGAGCGCTATCTGCGCTTTTTTGAAACCCAGGGACACACGATCGTCTCCTCCAGCCCGCTGGTGCCCGGGAACGACCCCACCTTGTTGTTTACCAACGCCGGCATGGTGCAGTTCAAGGACCTGTTTCTGGGCACGGAGACACGCGACTACCTGCGGGCGACCACGTCGCAACGCTGCGTGCGCGCCGGCGGCAAACACAACGACCTCGAGAACGTGGGGTACACCGCACGGCACCACACCTTTTTCGAAATGCTGGGCAATTTCAGCTTCGGCGATTACTTCAAAACCGAGGCGATTCGCTTTGCCTGGCAGTTCCTGACCGGCGACCAGGCCGACGGGTGCCTCGGGTTGCCGGAGGACAAGCTCTGGATCACGGTGTTCGAGGAAGACGATGAGGCGTTCGACATCTGGGAGAACCGGATCGGCGTGCCGCGCGAGCGAATTGCGCGCATCGGTGCCAAGGATAACTTCTGGCAGATGGGTGACACCGGGCCCTGCGGGCCGTGCTCGGAGATCTTTTTCGATCACGGGCCCGATGTGTGGGGAGGGCCGCCGGGCACGCCGGAGGAGGACGGCGACCGGTACATCGAGATCTGGAATCTCGTTTTCATGCAGTTTGACCGGTCGGCGGACGGCACCCTGACGCCCTTGCCGAAACCGTCGGTCGACACCGGCATGGGGCTGGAGCGGATTGCTGCTGTGTTGCAACACGTGCACTCGAATTACGAGATCGACCTGTTCGAGCGTCTGCTGGCCGCGAGTGCCAAGGCGGTGGGCACGACGGCGCACGGTGATGCCTCGCTGAAAGTGGTCGCTGACCACATCCGCTCGTGCGCGTTTCTCATTGTTGACGGGGTGGTGCCGGGTAACGAGGGGCGCGGGTATGTGCTGCGGCGGATCATTCGGCGAGCTGTGCGCCACGGCTACAAGCTCGGCTGCACCACGCCGTTCTTCCACACCCTGGTTTCGGCCCTGGTCGACGAGATGGGCGCAGCGTACCCGGAGTTGGTGGCACAACAGGAACGTGTCGAGCGGCTGCTGCTGCAGGAGGAGAAGCGCTTTGCCGAGACGCTCGACAACGGCATGAAGTTGCTCGATTCGGCACTGGAAACGCTCGACGGGTGCGAAATCCCGGGGGAACTCGCATTCCGGCTGTACGACACGTACGGCTTTCCACTTGACCTGACCGCGGACATCGCCCGCGAGCGGGAGCTGTCCGTGGACGAGGCGGGCTTCGACGCGGCGATGGAAAACCAACGGGCTCGGGCCCGTGCGGCGAGTCAGTTTTCAGTCGAGCAGAGTGAAGGGGTGCTCTCGAGCGCATCGACCGCGTTTGACGGTTACACCACGTTGAGTGTCGATGCGACGGTGCTTGAGCTGTATTGTGACGGTGAGGCTGTGGACAGCCTGAACGACGGCGCCACAGGTGTCGCCGTGCTCGACCGTACCGCGTTCTACGCCGAATCGGGCGGGCAGGTGGGCGATCAGGGGCGTCTGGACGCCGACGGCGTGTCCGTCACCGTGCACGACACACGCAAGAGTGGCTCGGCCTTCCTGCACGCGATCGAAGTGGTCGAGGGCAGCCTGCGCGTGGGGCAGAGTGTGTTGGCCGCAGTCGACACCGCCCGTAGAGAAGCCACCCAGGCGAACCACTCGGCGACCCATCTGCTGCACGAAGCCCTGCGCCAGGCGGTCGGCGACCACGTGCAGCAGCGCGGCTCGTTGGTGTCGCCGGAGCACCTGCGCTTCGATTTCTCCAACGACCAGCCTGTTGACGCCGACACGCTCGCGACCATCGAGCGCCACGTCAACGCCGAGGTGCGTGCCAACCACGTCACCGACATCCGCGAAATGCCGATCGACGCCGCGAAGGCACTCGGGGCCACCATGCTGTTCGGTGAGAAGTATGGCGAGGTCGTGCGCGTGGTGACGCTCGGCCCGGATTCCACCGAGCTCTGCGGTGGCACGCACGTCGCGCGCAGCGGTGAGATCGGCGCGTTCAGGATCGTGTCAGAAGGCGCTGTTGCGTCTGGCATTCGCCGCATCGAGGCGCTGACGGGTGCAGCAGCGATTGAACACGTGCTGGAGGGCGAATCGACGCTCGCCGGGTTGGCGCAGGATTTCAACGTGCCGCGCGCCGCGGTGGCGGAACGAGTCAGGGCCATGCAAAGCCGGATACGGTCGCTCGAGAAAGACCTCGACCAAACACGGTCCAAACTCGCCCTGCTGTCGGGGCAGGGCCTGGTTGACGACGCCGTTGAGGTGGCGGGCGTCAAGGTGCTGGCCACCGTGGTGGACGGCGTCGACCCAAAGGCGCTGCGTGACAACGTCGACGACCTCAAGAACCGGCTCGGCGAGGCCGTTGTCGTGCTCGCCGTGGTCGACGGCAGTGCCGTTCGGGTGGCTGCGGGTGTCTCCAAGTCGCTGAGCAAGCGGCTGTCCGCCGGTGACATCGTCAAACGCGTCGCCGCCGACGTCGGCGGCAAGGGGGGCGGGCGCCCGGACTTCGCCCAGGGGGGCGGAGACAACCCCGCTGCACTGCCTGCCGCATTGGCCGCCGTCGCGGCCAGTGTCGAACAGACGTTGGCGTCGAGCTGAGCGGGCGGGCGCGAGAAGACTCATGGCTTTATATGTACATAAGTACGGCGGCACCTCCGTCGGCTCGGTCGAACGCATCGAACACGTGGCGAAGCTCGTCGCCGCCGATGTGTCAGCGGGGCACCAGGTCGTTGTCGTGGTGTCGGCGATGTCGGGCGAAACCAACCGGCTCGTTGCACTCGCTGAGGACGTCAGCGACAGCGTATCGTCGCGCGAAATGGATGTGCTGCTCTCGACAGGGGAGCAGGTCACCATCGCACTGCTGTCGATGGTTCTGAACCGCAACGGGGTGCCCGCGAGGTCGTACACCGGTTGGCAAATCCGGATGCTGACGGACGAGTCGCACACCAAAGCACGCATCCAGCACATCGAGCAGGCTGCCATTCGTCGGGATCTGGATGCCGGCCGGGTTGTGGTGGTTGCCGGTTTCCAGGGTGTCACCGAAGGCGGCGACATCAGCACCTTGGGTCGTGGCGGTTCGGACACCTCGGCTGTGGCCATTGCGGCTGCGCTCGAGGCGGACGAGTGCCGCATTTACACCGACGTGGACGGCGTGTACACGACCGATCCGCGGGTCGAACCGCGCGCGAGACGCCTGGAGAAGATCACGTTCGAGGAAATGCTCGAACTGGCGTCACTCGGCTCCAAGGTCTTGCAGATTCGGGCCGTCGAGTTCGCTGGAAAATACAATGTGCCGCTTCGCGTACTCTCGTCGTTCGAACCCGACGACGGCACGTTGATCACTTACGACGAGGAAGATTCGATGGAAGATGTGCTGGTGTCGGGCATTGCGTTCAACCGAGACGAGGCGCAGTTGACGCTGGCGGGCGTACCGGATCAACCGGGCGTTGCCGCACGCATTCTGGGGCCGGTGTCCGACGCCAACATCGAAGTGGACATGATTGTGCAGAACGCCGGCATCGCCGACACCACGGACTTTACCTTCACGGTCCACCGCAGCGCGTTCAAGCAAACCCAGTCCATATTGCAACAATGCGCAGTGGATCTGAACGCTGGAGCAGTGAACGTCAACGAGGAGATCGTCAAGGTGTCCATCGTCGGCGTCGGCATGCGCTCGCACGCCGGTGTGGCCAGCACCATGTTCTCCGCGCTGGCGGCAGAGGGGATCAACATCCTCATGATTTCGACCTCCGAAATCAAGATTTCGGTGGTCATCGATGAGCGCTACCTGGAGTTGGCGGTGCGCACCCTACACACGGCCTTTGATCTGGATGAGAAAGGCGGCAACTGACGTAACGTGGTATACACTTAGGCGTGCTTGTCGCCCTGCATTCGGTTCTGGGCTCACGGTGGTCCGGTTGTTCAGCTAAAGGTCAGCGGATCTTGTCCGACAAGGTCTTTAGACTGCGAACGAATAATTTCTGTAAACCGCATTTCCGTGAGCGGCGGTCCAGCGATCCGTAGAGGACTTCTGCGCTGCTGAAAAAAGAACGATAAAGGAGAATACGGATATGTTGATTCTGACCAGGCGGGTCGGTGAAACGCTGGTCATCGGTGACGAAGTCACCGTGACCGTGCTCGGCGTCAAAGGCAACCAGGTGCGTATCGGCGTGAACGCGCCGAAGGAAGTCTCAGTGCACCGGCAGGAAATCTACGATCGGATCAAACAGGAGCAAGCGGACTCGGACGACGCGTCCAACGACGTCTCACAAGCCAGCTGACTCAATCCCTCGGGCTGCCGCACAGGCAGCTTTCCCCGCCGGACGCACAGCACACCAGCGGTGCTGCATCGCGTGACCTACGCGACGCAGCGCGCTCATCCCCCCCAAACGCCACCCGAATCCCGGACAGGCCCGGTGTCTCGCCGGCGCCGTGTCGTGCCTGCAGAGCGGGCGTCGTCGTGTGGGAATTCACGTCACCCACACCGGTAGGTGTGAGGACGCGACGAAGTCGCGCCCGAAGGGTGAGGGATCGCCCGAGGCGATTGCGAATCACCCACACCGGTAGGTGTGAGGACGCGACGAAGTCGCGCCCGAAGGGTGAGGGATCGCCTGAAGCGATCCCGAATCACTCCCGCCATGAATGGCCAGCGCGTGTCATTCCGAGGCTGAAAACCCACCGCCGTAACCAGCGTCAGCCGTGTGACACAGTGCATGGATCTGCGCACGGAGAGGCGGCCGAGTGGCTGAAGGCGCTCCCGACTCGGCGTCCCCCAGCTAAGAGAGATGGGGTTTATAGCTCCATCGAGGGTTCGATCCCGCGCAGCGCGCGGGAGACGCTGCGCAGCAGCGCCCGCAGGGTGAGGAATCGCTTCAAGCGATTGCGAATCCATCCCGCCGTGGATAGCCAGCACACGTCATTGTGACGTCGAAAATCCAGTGTCGTAGCCAGCGTCAGCCGTGTTCCATAGTGTATAATTTCGGGCACGGAGAGGTGGCCGAGTGGCTGAAGGCGCTCCCCTGCTAAGGGAGTATGGGGTTTATAGCTCCATCGAGGGTTCGAATCCCTCTCTCTCCGCCATATCCCAGAATATCGCGTCGGTGTGAGCCGCCGCCGAGCCAGAGAAGCACGACGTACTTTCCCGAGAGAGGGTTCGAACCCGAGCAGAGGGTTCGATCACACGCCAGCGGCGTGGGAGACGGCGCAGAGCGCCGCCCGCAGGGCGAGAAACCGCCTGAGCGGTTTCGAGTTGATCACACGCCAGCGGCGTGTGGAAAAGGCCCTGGCGGTTCGCTGCGGAGCCGTCTGAAAACAGATCGCACCCTGTGCGGAACTCTCCACACCGCTGGCAGACGAATCCCTCGGTACGGCGTGCATCGGGCGCGCGGCAGGCCCTCGGAGGCGTTCATGATCACGGTGTTTTACGACGGCAAATGCGGCCTGTGTTCAAAGGAAATCGAACACTATCGGAAGATAGCGCCGGACGGTGTGTTCGATTGGCAGGACATCACGTCATCCAGTGAGGCCCTGGAGCGCGAAGGCGTCTCCCTGGCCGACGGGCTCGAGCGGTTACACGTGAAGGACGCTGACGGTGTGCTGCACGTGGGCGTCGCAGCGTTTATCGCGATCTGGAAACCACTGCACCGGTGGCGTGTGCTGGCCAGGATCGTGGCCCTGCCGGTGATCCAGCCGGTGGCCGATCGACTGTACAACCGGTTTGCCGCGTGGCGCTTCAAGCGCCTGGCTCACTGTCAGATTGCGTCGGCTTCGCGCGCTCAAG